>DASZCB010000674.1:0-1674 GCA_035943575.1 Rhodanobacter sp.
ACGCTAATTGAAACGGGTGGATAGACGCCGGGCAGACGCCCAGCAGTTATCATGGGCAGTCCCCATTGGAGAAGCGACATGGCGCAGCAGTACCCTGAATGGATCTGGCAGAACGGCAGCATCAAGCCGTGGGCCGAAGCGACCACACATGTGATGTCGCACGCGCTGCATTACGGCTCGTCGGTGTTCGAGGGCATCCGCAGCTACGCCACGCCAGATGGTGCCGCGATCTTCCGCCTCACCGACCACCTGAACCGGCTGTACCAGTCCGCCAAGATATACGACATGGTGCTGCCGCATTCCGTCGATGAGCTGGCTGCAGCCTGCCGCGCCGTGATCAAGAAGAACGAGCTCGGCGCGGCCTATCTGCGTCCGGTCGCGTACCGCGGCTTGGGCGGTTTCGGACTGTCCGCCGAAACCCCGATCGACGTCGCCGTGGCCGCATGGCCGATGGGCCCGTACCTCGGCCCGGAAGCACTGAAAAATGGCATCGACGCCTGCGTATCGAGTTGGCAGCGCTTCGCGCCGAACACCATCCCGGCCGGCGCCAAGGCCGGTGGCAACTATCTGTCCGGCCAGCTGATCGCACGCGAGGCGCGCCGCCTCGGTTTCGGTGAGGGCATTGCGCTGGCCTCGACCGGCCTGCTCAGCGAGGGTGCCGGCGAAAACCTGTTCCTGGTGTTCGACGGCGTACTGCACACCACACCGGCCAGCGCCTCGATCCTCGCCGGCATCACCCGCGATACGCTGAAGACGCTAGCCCGCGAGGATGGCATCGAAGTGATCGAGCGCGATATTCCACGCGAATACCTGTATCTCGCTGACGAACTGCTGATGTGCGGCACCGCTGCCGAAATCACCCCGATCCGCTCGGTCGACGGCAAACAGGTCGGCACCGGCAAGGCCGGGCGCGTCACCCTGCGCTTGCAGGAATTGTTCTTTGGCCTGTTCGACGGCCGCACCAACGATAAGTGGGGATGGCTGGAGCAGGTTTGAAACACGGCTACTGCAAATGAAAACGCCCCGCAATGCGGGGCGTTTTCATTTGCAGACTCCAGACCGACGTCAACTGAATACGATGCTGGCGATGGCGCCATTCGCATCGCTGCGCGGACGCATCGAGACATCCCAGCCGTACAGTTCGCACAGCCGACGCACGATCGCCAAGCCGAGCCCGGCGCCGCTGCCGCCGGCGCCTTCACCGCGCACGCCGCGCTGGAACAGCCGCTCGGCATCTTCGGGCTTGATGCCGGGACCGGTGTCGATCACCTCGATGCGGCCGGCACCCACTTCGACCCGCACATTGCCTTCCAACGTGTACTTGATCGCATTGCCGATCAGGTTGGTCAGCGCCACCGACAACACCGAAGCCGGTGCGTTAATACTGACCGACTCGCTGACAGTCAGCTCAATGGTCAGCGGCTTGCCGCGCATCTGCGGGCGCTGGCTCTCGATCACGTCGGCGGCGAGCTTGCCGACATCGGTGGTTTCGCCACGGGTCGGACCGCGCCGCTCGGCGCGCGACAGCAGCAGCAGAGCCTCGATCAGCTCGGTCGCCTGACGAGAAGCGCGCTCGATGCGCTTCAGCCTCTCGCTCAATTTCTCGGTGAGATCGGGCGAACCCTGCAGCAGTTCGGTGGTGCTGGCGATCACCGCCAGCGGCGTGCGCAACTC
>DASZCB010000675.1:0-13850 GCA_035943575.1 Rhodanobacter sp.
TCTTCGCGTTTTTGCGGCGGCAGGGTGATCCAGTGCTCGGACCGTTTAAGCATGAGCGCCTGCCTGCGCGGCGGCATGCTGTCCCACTTTTTCTGCAACGGCGCCAGTACTTCGCGCTGGGCCGGGTCGAGGCTGTTCCACGAACGCGGTGGCGGTGCCGGCATCTCGTCACGGGGCGGCGGCGCGTTCTGCGCATGCAGCGGCGCCGTGGCGATGACGCTGCCGAGCAACGCGGCAAGCAGCAGGGGGGTGATCGAGCGAAGAAGTTTGGTCATGGCTCAGCGGGTTGCCGGCTGGCTGTTGTTGGCAGCCAGCCAGCCGTAGAAGTCGAGGTTCTGGTAGAGGTTCGGGTCGGTTTTGTCGGCATCCGGCGGCAGGTCGTTGTCCTGCTCGACGGACGGGTCGGTAGCGCTGACGGCCTGTATCGATGGGCTTGTGACGTGCTTCGGCAACGGCAGCCACACCATCATCGCGGCCAGTGCGATCGCGGCGAAGGCGCCGGTCGGGATCAGCCAGCGGGCGGTGTGGTGCGCCGGTGCTCGCGTCGATTCCAAGGCCTGCCGGCGTGCCGCGCGCAGGCGCCCGGCGGTGGCCGGATCGATGCGCTGGGCGGCCTCGTGCCACAGCTCGCGGGCGCGCTGTTCGAGTGGGGTGTCGGGCCGCTTGTCGTCGGGCCGGTGGTGGTTGGGCGAGGTCATCGCCAGTCCTCCAGTTGATCGCGCAAATGGTGCATCGCGCGTGATAGATGGGTTTTCACGCTGCCTTCGGAGCAGCCCATGGCGCGGGCGGTTTCCGCCACGTCCAGCCCTTCCAGCATGCGCAGCATGAAAGCCTCGCGCTGGCGCTGCGGCAGCTGCCTTACCGCGGCAGCCATGTCGGCATACGACTGCACGTCGCGCAGCCGTTCGAGCGGGCCGGGGGATGGATCAGCGGGCTCCCACGTCGGCAGTTCGCCGCCGTCGTCGTCGCGGCCACCGCCGAGCCAGCCCACCACGATCGAGCGCACCTTGCGGCGGCGCTGCAGATCGACCACGCGCCGGCGCAGGATGCCCCAGAACAGCGGCGGCCATTCCGCGGCGGGCTTGTCGCGATAGTGCTTCACCAGCCGCAGCATGGCGTCCTGCACCGCGTCCATGGCGTCTTCGCGATGGCGCAACTGCAGCTCAGCCATGCGGAACGCACGCCGTTCCACCTGCGCCAGAAACGCGTCCAGCGTGGCCGGCGTTTCGCGCACGTCATCGTTCAACATGCCTGCGTCGAGGGTGCTGACCATGCTGTTCATGGCCGCGGCCTCCGCATCGTCAGGTGGCGCATTCTCAGGCTCCGGCGGTTCGACTCCCGTGTTCAACGCGGCAGGCTCGCACGGGTTGACCCACATCCGTATGATGCAAATTCAACTGAGTCCTGGCGGGGTGGGGTCATGATCGACGGTTTCCTGGCGCTGTATATCTTCATGCTGGCCGCGTTTACCGGCTATGAAATCATCGCGCGGGTGCCGGTGATCCTGCACACGCCGCTGATGTCCGGTTCCAACTTTGTCCACGGCATTGTGCTGGTTGGGGCAATGATCGCGCTAGGCCACGCGCAGACGCCGTTCGAGATCACCATCGGGTTCATCGGCGTGCTGCTCGGTGCCGGCAACGCCGCCGGCGGCTATGTGGTGACCGAGCGGATGCTGGAGATGTTCAAGCCCAGCAAGCCGGACGCCGGCAAGGGGAGCCACTGATGAGCTGGCTGCCGATCCTGATCAAGGCCTGTTATTTCCTCGCCGCGCTGCTGTTCATCCTGGGTCTGAAACGCATGAGTTCGCCGCGTACCGCGCGCGGCGGCATCGTGTGGGCCGGTTACGGCATGCTGCTGGCGGTGCTGGCCACGTTCTTCCTGCCGGACATGCGCAACCTCGGCCTGATCATCGCTGCAGTGCTGATCGGCGTCGGTGCCGCCTGGTGGAGCGGCAAGCGCGTGGCGATGACCGCGATGCCGCAGATGGTGGCGTTGTACAACGGCATGGGCGGCGGCGCGGCGGCGGCGATCGGCGCGGTCGAGCTGATCGGCCATGTGCGCACGCTGGCCTTGCTGCATCCGCCGGGCATTCCGGATACCTCGCCGCTGCGACCGGAGAGCTGGGCGATCAATGCGCTGCCGCCGGTACAGGCCCTTACCGCGCTGTCACCGGTCGAGCTGGCGCTGGGCGTGCTCGGTGCGCTGATCGGCGCGGTGAGTTTTTCCGGTTCGCTTATCGCGTTCGCCAAGCTGCAGGGCTGGCTGGACAAGCGCTTCGTGTTTGCAGGCCAGCGTGCGGTCAATCTGCTACTGCTGGCGACGGCGGCCATTGTCGGAATCATGCTGGCGACGGGTCATGCCAGCCTGCCGCTGATCGTGGCGTTCTTCGCGCTGGCGCTGCTGTTCGGCCTGATGATGACGTTGCCGATCGGCGGCGCCGACATGCCGGTGGTGATCTCGCTATACAACGCGTTCACCGGCTTGGCAGTGGCGTTCGAGGGTTTCGTGCTGGGTAACGAAGCGATGATCATCGCCGGCATGGTGGTCGGCGCGGCGGGCACGCTGCTGACCCAGTTGATGGCCAAGGCGATGAACCGCTCGATCGGCAACGTACTGTTCGGCAGCTTCGGCGCGGCCGGTGGCGAGGCGCAGGCGATCGAAGGCGCGCAGAAGCCGGTCGACGCGGCCGACGCGGCGGTGATGATGGCTTACGCCGAGCGCGTGGTGATCGTGCCGGGCTACGGTCTCGCGGTGGCGCAGGCACAGCACAAGGTATGGGAGTTCGCCCAGTTGCTGATCAAGCGCGGGGTGAAGGTAAAGTTCGCGATCCATCCGGTCGCCGGCCGCATGCCCGGCCACATGAACGTGTTGCTGGCCGAGGCCGGCGTGCCCTACGACCTGATCGCCGACATGGACGACATCAATCCGGAGTTTCCGGCCACCGACGTGGCGCTGGTGATCGGCGCGAACGACGTGGTCAATCCGCTGGCCAAGACCGATCCGGCTTCGCCGATCTACGGCATGCCGATTCTCGACGTGAGTGCGGCCAAGCACGTGATCGTGATCAAACGCGGCAAGGGCACCGGATTTGCCGGCATCGAGAACGCGCTGTTCTACGCCGACAACACGCGCATGCTGTACGGCGACGGCCAGGCTGCGGTGGGCGAACTGGTGACGGAGCTGAAGGCGATCGACGCCTGATGCGGCTTCAGCCGCGCCGGCGCATCAGCGCTTGCGTGGCGCGCGCCAGGCCAGCCACGCGGCCAGCAGCATCGCCAGCGCGAGCCAGCCGATATCGGTCGGCGACAGCGCCATCCGCGCCAGTTGCCACAGCATGCCGTTGCCGGCCGTGCGGATGGCGTCGATCAGGCCCATGCCCATGTTGCCGGCAATCAGCACTGCGGCGATCAGCATGTTGACGTAGATCGCCGCCAGCGCCGTGGCACTTGCCGCCAGCCATGCCGCACCGATCCCGGCCGGACGTACGCAACTGCGGATGGTCCAGGCCAGCAGCGCGCCGATCGGCAGTACCAGCCACGGCAGCGGATGCCGCAGGTACAGAGACACCACCATCCACACCGCACCGGCGGCAAGTCCCAGCATGGCGGTGCTGAACAGCGCGAACACAGATAGCAAAACGTTGCGCATACTCATCGGCGGCGACACGGCAGGGCGGCTGGGAGCATGCGATTGTCCATCGGGCAAAGCGGCCATCATAACGTGCCGCAGCAGCCGGTCATCCGTCACTCTTCCCTTGTGTTCGGCGATTCCGACCTGATCTGAACAAGCCTGATGTGAAACAAGCGTGCCCGCGCGGCGGGCGGCATAATAGACAACCTGGGTTCGACGCGTCGTCGGGCCTGCAGATACGGGATTGGCAAGTGGCATGAGTGGTTTCAGTCTGAGCAGCGAACCCTTCACCCTGTTGCGTGACTGCAGCGCCGTCATGGTGCCGCAAGGTGAGGTGGTAAGCCTGCCGGCCGGTCAGATCGGTTACATCACCCAGGCGCTGGGCGGCAGTTTCACTGTCTACGTGGAAGGCAACCTGTTCCGCATTGCCGGCAACGATGCCGATGCGCTAGGCAAGGAGCGGCCGGCGCCGATCGAGGTGGCCGCCGACGCCACCGATGCGGACGTTGAGAAGCTGGCGTGGGACCAGCTGCGCACCGTGTTCGATCCGGAAATCCCGGTCAATGTGGTCGAGCTGGGGCTGGTCTACGACCTCAGCCTGGAGCAGACCGAATCCGGCGAGCGCAAGGTCTACGTGAAGCTCACCCTGACTGCGCCCGGCTGCGGCATGGGCGACATCCTGGTGGACGACGCACGCACCAAGCTGGAGATGATTCCCACGGTGACCGAGGCGGATGTGGATCTGGTATTCGATCCGCCGTGGAGCCATTCGATGATGTCCGACGCGGCCAAGCTGGAAACCGGCATGCTGTGACTGTTCGCCCTCTCCTCTCCTCGTTGGGGAGAGGAGACAGTTTCGAGCGCGCGCTCAGCCGCCCGCTTCTTCGAAACGGTTGGCGTCACGGTTCTTGCGCACTTTGGCTGGATCCCACACGCGGCCGTTCATGGTGATGTAGACGCCATCGGGCAGGGTTTGCACCGCGGCCACCGCGCAGCCGATGTTGAACACCGCGTCGGAGCCCTGGAACCGCGCTGGGTTCAGCGCGCCGGTCAGCACGATCACCTTGCCCTTGATACCGGTCAGTTCACGCGCGGTGTCGACCATCGAATCGGTGCCGTGCGTCACCAGCACGTGGCGATGCGGCTGCGCCTCGATGGTGGAGCGCACCAGCGCGCGATCGACGTTGTCCATGTGCAGGCTGTCCTTGCGCAGGATCGGAATCACCTCGAACTGGAACGCCACGCCGAGCTGGCCGAGGATTTCGCCGATCTGCGGCGCGCCGATCTTGTAGTCCGACTTGTCGTCGAAATAGATCTTGTCGATGGTGCCGCCGGTGGTGACGATGGTCAGATGCTGCATGCGGGTGGCCGGGCAAGAGGAGTCGCAGCATTTTAGCCCGTGCGGAGTCCGTAGGAGCGCACCCTGTGCGCGATGCTTTGTCGATGTCGCTGGAGAAGAGCGTTCGCGCACAGGGTGCGCTCCTACGGAAGGTCTGTCAGCCCAGCAACAACGCAGTGTTGCCGGAATCCGGCGTCACCAGTCGGTCGAGGCCATGGCCGACGAAGCGATGCAGCGCGGCCGCCGGACGCAGGTCGCCGTGCCGGCTCGACCAGCTTGCCTGGCGCGCCAGCAATGCCGCCGCCGCACAACGGGCGAGCGTGAAGGCGAGGCCGCGCGCGCCGGCTTCCAGCGCATCGCGCGCGGCGGCGTGCTGATCGAGCCAGCGTGCGGCAGCGGCCAGTGTCTGCCGGATCGCGCTGGCCGCATGCATATCGTCGTTGTCGCCGAGCCAACCGTCGAGCGCGGTGCGCAAGGTGCCGAGACTGTCGCCGGCCAGCGCGCGCAGGCTGTCCAGCGACAGTACATTGGTGGTGCCTTCCCAGATCGCGTACACCTGCGCGTCGCGCAGCAATTGCGGCAGGCCGGTGTCCTCGATATAGCCGGCGCCGCCGAAACACTCCAGCGCTTCGGAGCACAGCTTTACCGCCAGCTTGCCGGTCCACAGTTTGGCCAGCGGCGTGAGCAGGCGCAGCAGTGCAGCCTCATCCTGTGCGGCAGCGCCATGCTCCACGCGGCCAAGCAGGTGCGCGACTTCGAACGCCAGCGCGAATGCACCCTCGAATTCCGCCTGCATGTCGGCCAGTGTTTGCGCATGCAGCGGCTGCTCGATCAACGGCCGTCCAAACGCCTGTCGCCGCATGGCGTAGTCGCGCGCCAGCGCTATCGCGCGCGCCATGCTGGCGACCGCACAGATCGCGTTCCAGCTGCGGGTGACATTGAGCATCGGCGCTACCTGGCGCACGCCGTGCGCGAGTTCGCCCAACGGCCACGCGGGTAGGCCGTCCAGATGGATTTCCGCGGTGGGCAGTTCGTGTGTGCCGAGTTTGTCCTTCAGCCGGTCGATCACCAGCCCCGGCTTGCGCTGCGCGCCGTCCATCGTTTCGACATAGAACAACGCCAGCGCCGTCGCACCGCCCGCTGCGCCTTCCGGCCTCGCCAGCGCCAGCGCCGCCTCGCCGATCACTGCCGAGCTGAACCACTTGCGGCCGTACAGTCGCCATTGGCCGCTGGCATCCTGCCGGGCCGTGGTTTCAGTGTTGCCAACGTCGGAGCCACCGGTGTTCTCGGTCATCCACTGGCCACTGAGCCAGAACGTCGAAGCGTCGCGGCTGAGGAAATGCGGCAGCGCGCGCTCGATCAGTTCGCGATTGCCGCATGCCTTGATCGCGGTGGCGGCGCCGTCGGTCATCGCCAGCGGGCAGGTATAAAACTCGCTGGCAAGGTGATACAGGTAGACACGGGCGAACTCCTCCAGCCGCGCATGCTCGCTATTCGCATGGCCGGCGGCGAGCACCGCATGCCGCGTAGTGAGCTGCGGGCCTTCCTGCCATGCCGTAGTCAGCTCGATCCGATCGACGCGCTGTCCCCACGCATCCCACTGTGTCAGCACCGGCTTGCGCCGCGTCGTCGTACACGCACGCCGCCACGCCATCTGTGCGTAATCGCCCAGCGAATCGAGATCGGTGTCCAGCGCTGCACGTCGGTCGGGCGGTAGCGCGCGATCGAGCAGCGCCAGCAGCGAACGGTCGCTGCGATACGGGTGCGGCAGTTGTGGAGGATCCTGCAGGAAGGCCATGACGATCTCCATCCGGATTCAAGGTGTCGAGTATCGACTACCTTGCGGTGCGCCATCGTACTTGCCTCATTGCTTCCATGTTGCGACGTTGCTGTGGTCGGCGCCACACGGCAAGATGGGCTGAGTGTGTTTCTACAACGTGGTTAGGCCCTGCAGGATGGTTCCGGGAGTCCCATTGATAAGTACAAATTTACGGTTAAGGCGGTCAGAAATGAAATACGCCGCGTTCTTCCGTAACGTCAACCTGGGGCGTCCCAATTGCCCTACGAAAGCACAGCTCGAGGCGGCGTTCCTGGAGGCGGGCGCTGCATCCGCTGCGTCGTTCCTCACCAACGGCACCGTCGTGTTCGCTGTTGCGGCGGGCATCGCGCCGCATGACGTACTCGATGTCGCGCATCGGGCGCTTCAGGTCGAATGCGGGCTGCGGGAGCCTGCGTATGTCCGTGCCGTCGAATACCTGGCAGAGCTCGTGGCGCTCGATCCTTTTGCCTGCATCGAACGTGGCAGCGTCTTTGAATGCTGCGTATCTTTCCTGCCGCCGAAGGACATCTCGTTGCCGGCGATGCCACTGGAATCCAGGCGGCGCGATGTCGAGATTTTTCGCATCACCGACACCGAGGCCTTGAGCGTCAGCCGAAAAGTCGGCAATACACCCGGAAGCCCGAATGCCTTTCTCGAGAAACTCCTCGGATCACCCGTGACTACGCGCGCCTGGAACACGATCGTTCGTCTCGTGCACCGGCATGCCTGACCAAGCGTTCAAGCGGACATGCTGCCTCAGTTCGACGGCATCGATGTATCTGGATTTGGACGCCGCTTGACTCCAGCACCCAGCGTACCGATCAGCAGCAAGGTCAGCACGATCTCGGCTACTGCCAGCCAGCGCTCGCCAGGCGAACTCCACCCCTCGGCCACGCCGTGGCAGAAATAGAACAGGCTCAGGATGCCGACCCACAGCAGGGCGCGGCGTGCATTGCGGATCGCCAGCAGCGGCAGCAGTAGCGGGATCACCGTGATCGAGAGCAGCAGCCACGCCGGCATGAGCTGCGCGGGAAACAACCACGCATGCCAGAGCAGCTGCAGCACAACCAGTGCGGCCCAGGCGAACAGACCGACCCGTTGTTCCGACGGCAATGCGGCGCGTGCGCTCATGCGGCAACCGCCAGTTTGCGTGCGGTGTCGGCGAGTCTGCGACCCAGCGCGCGGGCCAGTTCGCGTTCGTGCTCGCTGATCGGGTTGTCGCCCTTGGCGCCGGCGACGTGGCTGGCGCCGTACGGAGTGCCGCCGGTTTGCGTGGCGGTGAGTGCCGGTTCGGTATACGGCACGCCGAGCAGCAGCATGCCGTGATGCAGCAATGGCAGCGCCATTGTGAGCAAGGTAGATTCCTGGCCGCCGTGCATGGTACTGGTGGAGGTGAACAGCACCGCTGGCTTGCCGACCAGTGCGCCGCTAGCCCATTCGGCGCCGGTGGAATCGAGAAAATGTTTCAGCGGCGCGGCCATGTTGCCGAAGCGAGTGGGGCTGCCCATCGCCAGGCCCACGCAGTCGAGCAGATCCTGCTTCGTCACGTACGGCGCACCGTCCTCGGGCTCGGGCGGCTGCGCCACTTCGGTGACGGGCGCCACCGGCGGCACCTGGCGCAGGCGCGCGCGCATCCCGGGTACTTCCTCGATGCCGCGCGCGATCAGTCGCGCCAATTGGGCGGTGTGCCCGCTGCGGCTGTAGTAGAGGACGAGAATTTCCTGGTTCATGCGCTGGAGCTCATAGGGAAGGGGCTCATGTGGGCGTGGCTCATGTGTTTGGGACATTCATCGGCAATACGCTAGTGTACCGACCGATACCCACGATGGTTGGCCACGGCACAGTGCCGCTGACGAAAGGATACCGATGGTCCGGCGTTTCAATCGCGATCGCACAGAGAGTTTCAGCCGCTTCATCTGGCAGCGCTTTGTCGACGACAAGTGCTTCGAGACGGCGGGTGCGTTGTCGTACACCACGCTGGTGTCGCTGGTGCCGCTGACGGTGGCGGTATTCGCGATGTTCTCGGTGTTTCCGGTGTTCCAGCCGGCGCGCGACACGCTGATCAATTTCGTGTTCGACAACTTCGTGCCGTCGGCCGGCGAGGCGGTGCAGAACACCATGTTGGGCTTCGCCGCCAATGCCAGCAAGCTCACCGGCATCAGCATCCTGGTGATGTTGTTCAGCGCGGTGTCGATGATGATCAGCATCGAGGATCGGCTGAACCGGATCTGGCGCGTGCATCAGCCGCGCAGCTGGGGTTCGCGCCTGTTGCTGTACTGGGCGGCGTTGACGCTGGGGCCGATCCTGATCGTGGGTGGCATCGCGGTGACATCCTACGTGACGGCGGCGCCGCTGTTGCACACGGCCGCCAGCCAGCTCGGCGGCATCGGCCAGAGCTTGCTGAGCACGCTGCCGTTCGTGGTGACGTTCTTCACGCTGTGGCTGATGTATTCGGTGATCCCGAACTGCAAGGTGTCGCGACGCGACGCGGCTATCGGTGCGCTACTTGGTGCGGTGCTGTTCGAGATTGCGCGCTGGGGCTTCACCGTGTTCGTGCAGCACGCGCAGACCTATCAGCAGATCTACGGCGTGCTGGCGGCGATCCCGATCTTCCTGTTGTGGATCTATCTGTCGTGGGTGATCGTGATCCTGGCGGCGTCGATCGCCGCCTCGGCATCCGCATTCGAATATCACGCGCCGATGGAAATGCTGCCTGAGGGCGCCGAGTTTCTCGGCCTGCTGGTGGTGCTGCGGCATTTCGTCGAGGCGCAGCGTGCGGGCGATTGCGTGGATCCGGCCGGCGTGCGGGTGTGCGAGCCGTATCTGCGCAGCGCGCTGATCGCCGCCTATTTCGAGGATCTGCGCGAGGCCGACCTGATCCAGCGCGGCGAGGCGGGCGGCTGGCTGCTCTGCCGCAGCCTGGACAGCACCGACCTGCTGCGCGTGTACCGGCATACCGACTATCGGCTACCGCTGCAGCCGGTGCAGGAGGCGGCTGCGATGGGCATCAAGCTGCCGTCGGAATTGCTGGCGATGCTGGACGAACTGGCGGTGGCGCTACAGTCGAAACTGGGCGCCCGGCTCGATCAGATCTACCCCCCGACCGCCGACCCCGCGGCCGACACCGAGGAACTTCCCGCATGACCCTGTTTCTTTCATCGATCTACAGATCGGCCACCGTGCTGGCCGCCGTGCTGGCCGTGGCGCTGGCGTTCGGCGCGCCCGCGCAGGCGGCGATGCCGGCCCAGCCGACGCTGAATGTCACCACGCTGGACGGCAAGACCTTCGACCTGGCCTCGCAGCGCGGCAAGTGGGTGATCGTCAACTACTGGGCGACCTGGTGCGTGCCGTGCATCAAGGAGATGCCGGACATCTCGCGCTTCGTCGCCACGCACAAGAATGTCGCAGCGATCGGGCTGGCCTTCGAGGACAGCGATCCGGCCGACATCAAGGCGTTTCTCGCCAAGCATCCGGTGGTCTATCCGATCGCGCAGGTCACCCTGGACAAGCCGGTGAAGGATTTCGACGAGCCGCGCGGGCTGCCGACCACGTACCTGATCCGTCCGGACGGCAGCGTGACCAAGCCGTTCATCGGCCCGGTCACTGCCGCTTCGCTGGGCGCGGCCATCGGCGGCAAGTGATGCCGACGGCGCGGTTCATCGTCAGCGGACGCGTGCAGGGCGTGTTCTATCGCGCCAGCTGCCGCGAGCAGGCGCTGAGTCTGAATGTCGCCGGTCATGCAGAGAACCGGTTTGATGGAAGCGTCGAAGTGCTGGCTAGCGGGTCGGTGGAGGCACTCGACGCGCTGGAGCGCTGGTTGCGCCGGGGGCCGCCAGCGGCGCAGGTCGATGCGGTCAGCCGTGAGGAGCTGCCCGAGCAGATGTTGCGCGGGTTTCACATCGGCTGAGGGTCAGAACGTGTCCGGTACCCACAGCGCCTTGTCGGTAACGTGCTCGGTTTTCGGCCTGCCCCTGAGCTTCGGCAGCTTCGCCTTGGCGATCGGCTCGTCGTGCAGCAGTACCTGCTGCAGCAAGTGGCGGATCAGGTTGATCCGGCCGCGCTTCTGATCGTTGAAATCGACCACGAACCACGGCGCATGCTTGCGATGCGTGCGTTCGATCATCACGTCGCGCAGTTGGCCCATCTCGACGTATTTCTGGCGTGCGGCCAGATCGACCGGCGAGAGTTTCCAGCGCTTCAGCGGATCACCTGCGCGTTCGGCGAAGCGCGTTTCCTGCTCGGCCTGATCTACTGCCAGCCAATATTTGAGCAGGATGATGCCGTCGTCGGCGAGCAGTTTCTCGAACGCGGGCGCGGCGTCGAGGAAGGCCTCGTACTGCGCCGTGCTGCAGAATCCCATCGCCGGCTCCACCACGGCGCGGTTGTACCAGCTGCGGTCGAACAGCACGAGCTCGCCGGCGCCGGGCAGGTGGGCGACGTACCGTTGGAAATACCACTGCGTGGTTTCGCTGTCGCTGGGCTTGCCCAGCGCGACGATGCGGTAGCCACGCGTGTCCAGGCTCTCGGTGATGGCCTTGATGCTGCCGCCCTTGCCGGCTGCGTCGCGGCCTTCAAGGATTACCAGCAAGCGCTTGCCGCTGCTGTGCAACCCGTGCTGCAGCCGGATCAGTTCGAGCTGCAAATCCTTCATCGCGTCGCGGTAATGCTTGCTCATGGGAGTCTCGCTGGCTGCAAAGGCACGCAGGTTAACCCGGCCTGCAGTGACGCCGCCGTCAGACGCCGCCGAGCGCCTGTAACTGGTCGGCCTGGTGCTCGCGGGTCAGCGTGTCGATCAGTTCGCCGAGGTCGCCCTGCATGATCTCGGCGAGGCTGTAGAGATTCAGGCCGATCCGGTGGTCGGTGACCAGGTTGTCCTTGTAGCGATACGTGCGGATGCGCTGGCTGCGATCGCCCGTGCCGACCTGCAGCCGGCGTGCCTCGGCCTGTTCGGCACTCTGTTTGTTGCGTTCGGTGTCAAGCAGGCGCGCCTTCAGCAGGCTCATCGCGCGGGCGCGGTTCTTATGCTGACTGCGCTCCTCCTGGCACTCGACCACCGTGCCGGTCGGCAGATGGGTGATGCGGATCGCCGAGTCGGTCTTGTTGACGTGCTGGCCGCCGGCACCCGAGGCGCGGAAGGTATCCACTTTCAGGTCGGCCGGGTTGATCGGAATGTCCTCGATCTCGTCGAGTTCCGGCAGTACCGCCACGGTAGCGGTGGACGTATGCACGCGGCCCTGCGATTCGGTGACGGGCACGCGTTTCACGCAGTGGGTGCCGGACTCGAACTTCAGCTGCGAATACGCGCCGCTGCCTTCGACGCGGGCCACGATTTCCTTGTAGCCGCCATGTTCGCCTACGTGTTCGCTGAGAACCTCGACGTGCCAGCGGCGACCTTCGGCGTAGCGCAGGTACATGCGGAACACGTCGCCGGCGAAGATCGCGGCCTCGTCGCCACCGGTGCCGGCGCGCACTTCGAGATAGAGGTTGGCCTGGTCGCGGGGATCCTTCGGCAGCAGCAGAAGCTGCAGTTCGCCATCGAGGTCGAGCAGGCGCTGCTCCAACCGGCGCACGTCGTCGGCCGCCATCTCGCGCAGCTCGGGATCGTCCAGCATCGCGCGGGTTTCGGCCAGCTCGCGCTCGGCCTGGTCGTGCTCGCGCAACGAAACGGCGACCGGTTCGAGCTGGGCGTATTCCTGCGAGAGCGTGCGGAAACGCGTGTTGTCGGCGAGCACGTCCGGCTGCGACAGCAGCAGGCCGATTTCCTCGTGGCGCTCGGCCAGTGCTTCGAGCTTGCGGCGGATCGATGGGGTCATAAGAGCTAAGGGCGCGTGGTCAGTGGCGAGGGCGACGGCGAAGTGCCGCTGTTCCGGTGAGCGGCAGCCAGCCGCCCTCGCTATTTATCCCGGTTTCGGGATTCGTCGCTCGGCCCTTGCTCTTCATCCAGTCCATACAGTCGCCCCGCCGCGTGCAGCAGGTCCATGTCGCCGCTCAGTGCCGCTTCGCGCAGGCGCACGCTGGGGTGGTGCAGCAGTTTGTTGGTCAGCGTATTGGCGAGGAACGCCAGCGCGTCGTCGGCCGACTTGCCGTTGGCCAGCATCGCGCGGGCCTTGCCCAGCACTTCATCACGGTAGGTTTCCGCGTGCTGGCGCATGTCCACGGCGGGATTTTTCAGGGTCAGCGCGCGGCGCCAGGCCATGTAGCGGTCCACCTGCAGGTCGATGATCGCCTCGGCCTCATGCGCGGCGGCGGCGCGCGAGCGGCGGTTGTCGTCGATCACCTGGCGAAGGTCGTCGATGCCGTAGAGATACACGTCGGGCAATTCGCCCACGGCGGTTTCGATGTCGCGCGGCACCGCGATGTCGACCATGAACATCGGCTTGCGCCGGCGTGTCGACATTGCATGCTCGACCATTGCGCGGGTCACGATCGGCTGCCGCGCGGCGGTGGAGGAGATCACAATGTCGGCTTCGGCCAGATGCTGCGGCAGGTCGGCCAGCGCGATCGCGTAACCGCCGTAGCGGGCGGCGAGTTCCTGCGCGGTTTCCGGCGTACGGTTGGCCACGATGATACGGCGCGCCTGCTTCTCGGCGAGATGCCGCGCGGCCAGTTCGATGGTGTCGCCGGCGCCGATCAGCAGCACGCAGGCCTGCTTGAGGTCGGTGAACACCTGCTCGGCCAGCCGCACCGCGGTGAACGCGACCGAGACCGTATGCGCGCCGATGCGAGTATCGGTGCGTACCCGCTTGGCCACCGCGAAGGTGTGCTGCATCAATCGGTCCAGCGGTGCCTTCAAGGCCTGCGCGTCGCGCGCCTGCTGGTAGGCGTCTTTCACCTGACCGAGTATCTGCGGCTCGCCCAGCACCATCGAATCCAGCCCGGTGGCGACGCGGAACATGTGGCGCACGGCAGCGTCTTCGTCATGCCGATACAGGAACTCATCCAGCTTGCCGGGAGTCAGATGGTGATGACGACTCAACCATGCCTGCGGGATGTCCTCGGCACCGGCCGCCACGCCAACGTACAGCTCAGTGCGATTGCAGGTGGACAGGATCATTGCCT
>DASZCB010000676.1:0-3272 GCA_035943575.1 Rhodanobacter sp.
GGCCCGTTTCGAGCCCGGCGCGCAAGGTGAGCACAAGCTGGCCCGCGGCTTTCTGCCGGTACGCACGCACTCGCGGCACTATCTGGCAAACCCGGATTTTCGCGCCGCCGTGGCCGTGGCGCTTGCCAACGAAACGCAAGCAGTCGACGCTTATGCCGCTGAGCTGCAAAGCCACAATCCCTACGCCGATCACGGCCACGCCGAACGATGATGCGCCTGCCGCTACTGGATCCCGCTGCATGGGATCGCTTTCCCGACCCGCGCCATGCACTGGTCGAGCCGAATGGCCTGCTGGCGTTCGGCGGCGACCTGTCGCCGCAGCGGCTGCTGGCCGCCTACAGCAATGGCATTTTTCCATGGTTCGGCGAGGGCGATCCGATCCTGTGGTGGTCGCCCGATCCGCGATGCGTATTTCGTACGGCCGACCTGAAGATCAATCGCAGTTTGCGCCGCCAGCTGGCTGGCAAGAGCTGGCGCCTCACGGTGGACCATGCATTCGACGATGTCATTCACGAATGCGCCAAGCCACGCCACGATGATTCGGGTACCTGGATCGTGCCGGTGATGATCGACGCGTACGCACAACTGCACCGGCAAGGTCACGCGCACAGCGTGGAGGTGTGGGACGGCGAGCGGCTGGTCGGCGGCATCTACGGCGTCGCCATCGGCCGGTTGTTCTGCGGAGAGTCGATGTTCAGCGCCGAGAGCGGCGGCTCGAAAGTGGCGCTGGCCGCGCTCGCCCACTTGCTGCACGGCATGGATTTCCCGTTGATCGACACCCAGGTCAGCAACCCGCATACGCTCGGCCTGGGCGCGATCGAAATACCGCGCGTGCAGTTCCTGCAGGAAGTCGAGCGACTTAGTCAGTTGCCCGGACACGCCGGCAGCTGGGCCGATCTCACACCACGATTGCTGCAGCCATGCGCGGGCTACGCCGTGGCAGCTTCGGACGACTGACTGCCGGCGGACGCGCGGCCGATCATCCAGAGCTGTAACACTCAGCCAGCCCGCAACGTGTACTTGCGCGCCACGTAATCGTCGAGGATGCCCACGAATTCGTTGGCAATATTGTCGCCACGCAAGGTCATCGCCTTCTCGCCGTCGATGAACACCGGCGCCGCCGGTGCCTCGCCATTGCCGGGCAACGAGATGCCGATGTTGGCGTGCTTGGATTCGCCCGGGCCGTTGACGATGCAGCCCATCACTGCCAGCGTGAGGTTCTCCACGCCGTCGTACTTGATGCGCCACAACGGCATCTGTTCGCGCACGTGTTCCTGCACGGTTTTCGCCAATTCCTGGAAGAACTCGCTGGTGGTACGACCGCAGCCCGGGCAGGCGGTGACCAAGGGCGTGAACGAACGCAGGCCCATCGTCTGCAGCAGCTCCTGCGCCACGATCACCTCGCCAGTGCGCGAGGCGCCCGGTTCGGGCGTGAGCGAGATGCGGATGGTGTCGCCGATGCCTTCCTGCAGCAGCACCGCGAGCGCGGCACTCGATGCGGTGATGCCCTTGGAACCCATGCCGGCCTCGGTCAGACCAAGATGCAATGCATAGTCGCAGCGCGCGGCGAGGTCGCGATACACCGCGATCAGCTCCTGCACGCCGGAAACCTTGCACGACAGGATGATGCGGTCGCGCGCCAGGCCGATTTCCTCGGCACGCGCGGCCGAATCCAGCGCCGAGCGGATCAGCGCCTCGCGCGCCACGTGCGCGGCATCCCATGGATCGGCGCGCTGTGCATTCTGGTCCATCAAGGTGGTGACCATGCTCTGGTCGAGCGAACCCCAGTTCGCGCCGATGCGTACCGGCTTGTTGTAGCGCAACGCCATCTCGATGATCGCGCCGAACTGGCTGTCGCGCTTCTTGCCGAAACCGACGTTGCCGGGATTGATGCGGTACTTCGCCAGCGCCTCGGCGCAGGCCGGCTCGCGTTCCAGCAGCTGATGGCCGTTGTAGTGGAAGTCGCCGATGATCGGCACCTCCACCCCCATCATCGCGAGGCGCTCGGCAATGCGCGGCACCGCGGCGGCGGCGGCCGGCGTGTTCACCGTGATGCGCACCAGCTCGGAGCCGGCACGGGCCAGCTCGGCGATCTGTTTGGCGGTGCTGGCCGGGTCTTCGGTGTCGGTATTGGTCATCGACTGCACCACCACCGGCGCGCCGCCACCGATCATCACCTTGCCGATCTGCACAGCCACGCTGGGTCGGCGTAGCGCCGGCTCGGCCGGAAGCGGTTTCTGGGTAGCAATCTCACTCATGGAATCAACCGGGAACAGGTCGCGACGGCGCGCGACGACACCGCCAAGGATACCCGATCGGGCTTGCCGGCCTGTGACAATCCGACGCAAACGGTCCGGAATAACGCGTCTACACTGAACGCCGCAACGCCGCCTGCAGCAGCCGCAATTGCACGCGGTCGGCCAAGGTCACCGGCGCACTCAACCCCATCCGGGCCAGCGCCTCTTCCTCTCCGGCCACCGCCTTGCCGGGTCGGCACGCCGCGCGCAGCAACCGCGACTTGCCGCGCCAGCTGCTGCCGCAGGCTTTCAACCAATTGAGCGCCGGCAACAGGCGTTGCTCGACCTCGGTGAAGTCGCTGCCGAACGGAAACTGCGGCAGCAGCCCTTTTTGCTGGAACGGCGTCAAAGCCTCGCGCAAATAACGTGGGTGATGACGCCGCCACGCTTCGGGTATCACGAAATCCGCCGCCAGCTTGCCGTGTGCCTTCGCCTCCGCGCACAGCGCGTCGAGAAAACGCGCGTCGCAGATCGCCAGCATCGCCTCGACGCACTCGCTGTCGCTCTTGCCGCGCAGGTCGGCGACTCCGTATTCCGTCACGTAGATATCGCGCAGATGACGCGGGATGGTGGTCTGTCCGTAGTTCCAGCGGATGTTGCTTTCGATGCCGCCACGCACTTGCCGGGTCGCGCGCAGCAGCAGCGTCGATCGACCTTCCGGCAGTTCGTGCGCCATCGCCACGAAGTTGTACTGGCCGCCGACACCGCTGACCACGCCGCCGTCGTCCAGCGTGTCCGATACCGCCGCACCGAGCAGGGTCGCCATCATGCAGGTATTGAAGAAACGCGCGCCACGCCGCTGCAGCATCGCCAGCGCCTGATGGTCGCCATACAACTGGTTGACGTTGGAGACCGGGCACATGTCGATCGCATCCGGATCGGCCGCCTCGGTGGCGTCGAGCCACTCGTACAGCTCGCGCGAGCCGAGAAAGAACGCCCCGCGCAGGTAATGTCCGCCGGGTACGTCGTCCGCCA
>DASZCB010000677.1:0-3144 GCA_035943575.1 Rhodanobacter sp.
CCGCCAACCCAGATGTTCGGCGACCAAGGCGCTGATCGTGCCCTTGCCCGATCCCGATGGCCCGTCGATGGTGAGTACGGGTACGGACGGGGGGTGGCTCATGGCAAGATCCTTGCTGGGCAGTGGAAAGCGTAAGTTTACCGCGTTGACCCCACCGGGAGCGCGTGCTATCTAACTCTTCTCACTTGCACGCATGCCATGCCCAACCTGCCTTATGACCGATCTTCGCCGCGAGTTCGAACAAGCCGCCGAGGACATCCAGCAATTGGGTACACGCCCCGACAACGACACCTTGCTGAAGCTGTACGCCCTGTACAAGCAAGGCTCAGAGGGTGACCTGCGGCGAGCCCAGCCTGGCTTCTTCGACTTTGTCGGCACCGCCAAGCATGAGGCGTGGGCGCAACTGAATGGTGTGCCTGAAGAGGAAGCGATGCGTCGCTACATCGCGCTGGTGCATCAACTGCTGGCGTGACCTCCACCACCGAGCAAACGCGACGCTTGCTTTCAACCCCCTGACACCGGCACATTCATACGATCGTTTGAGCCAGTGTGGATCGCATGAACTACCCGAAGCTGTTCGCCCCGCTCGATCTGGGCCACGTCACTCTGCCCAATCGCATTCTGATGGGCTCGATGCATACCGGGCTGGAGGACAAGGCCAGCGATTTCGACAAACTGGCGGCGTATTTCGCCGCGCGCGCGCGCGGTGGCGTCGGGCTGATGGTCACCGGCGGCATATCGCCGAGCATCCAGGGCTGGCTGAAGCCGTTCGGTGGCCGACTCACGATGCCTTGGCACAAGCCGCGGCATCGCAAGGTCACCGATGCCGTGCATGCGGAAGGCGGTCGCATCTGCCTGCAGGTCCTGCATGCCGGACGCTACGGCTATCACCCGTTGTCGGTGGCACCGTCGAAGATCAAGTCACCTATCACCCCGTTCACCCCGCGCGCGCTGTCTTCCCGTGGCATAGAGCGCACCATCAACGACTTTGTGCATTGCGCAAAACTGGCACAGGACGCCGGCTACGATGGCGTCGAGGTGATGGGTTCGGAAGGCTATCTGATCAACCAGTTCATCGCCGCACGCACCAACCAGCGCAGCGATGCATGGGGCGGTGATGCGGCACGGCGCATGCGCTTCGCGATCGAGATCGTGCGCCGCACGCGCGAGGCCGTAGGCCGCGACTTCATCATCATCTACCGGTTATCGATGCTCGATCTGGTGGAAGGCGGTCAGGACTGGAGCGAGATCGTGACCCTGGCCAAGGCGATTGAAGCGGCCGGCGCCAGCATCATCAACACCGGCATCGGCTGGCACGAGGCGCGCGTGCCGACGATCGTCACCAGTGTGCCGCGCGCCGGCTTTGCCTGGGTCACCAGGAAGCTCAAGGGCGAGGTGTCGATCCCGCTGATCACCACCAATCGCATCAACATGCCGGAGGTGGCCGAGCGCATTCTTGCCGATGGCGAGGCCGACATGGTTTCGATGGCGCGGCCATTGCTGGCCGATCCGGACTGGGTCAACAAGGCCAAGGCAGGTCGTAGCGAGCGCATCAATACCTGCATCGCCTGCAACCAGGCCTGCCTGGATCATGTATTCCAGAACAAGCGTGCCAGCTGCCTGGTCAACCCGCGCGCCTGTCATGAAACCGAACTGCGGATCGAGCCTGCCAGCGTGAGCAAACGCATCGCCGTCATTGGCGCGGGACCGGCTGGTATGGCCTGCGCCAGCACGCTGGGCGAACGTGGCCACGCGGTGACCCTGATCGACCAGGCCAGCGAAATCGGTGGCCAGTTCAACTACGCCAAGCAGATCCCGGGCAAGGAAGAGTTCCATGAAACGCTGCGCTATTTTCGCCATCAGCTGAGTCACACCGGCGTGGACGTGCAATTGGGCCAGACCGCGGATGCCGCGTCACTGCGCGCCGGCGGCTACGACGAGGTGGTGAGCGCCACCGGCATTACGCCGCGCAAAGTGAGCTTCCCTGGCAGCGACGATGCGCGTGTACTGAGCTATCTCGATGTGCTGGCCCGTCATGCGCCTGTTGGCCCGAACGTAGCCATCATCGGCGCCGGCGGCATCGGCTTCGACGTGGCCGAATTCCTGGTCGAGCACGCCCCTTCACCCGCCACCGATGTAGTGCGCTGGACGCGTGCATGGGGCGTGGATATGCAACTGGCGCAGCGCGGCGGCCTGCTGAGGCCGCAACCGGAGGCACCCGCCCGGCAGATCTGGCTGTTGCAACGCAGTGAGGGTCGCCCCGGCGCGCGGCTCAACAAGACCACCGGCTGGGTGCATCGGGCCACGTTGAAAGCCAAACAGGTGAGCATGCTGGGCAACGTCGGTTATCACCATTTCGACGATCAGGGTCTGCACATCACTGTCAACGGCGACCCGCAAACCCTGCCGGTCGACCATGTCGTGGTATGCGCCGGCCAGGAGCCGAACCGTCGCCTGGCCGATGAGTTGATCGCGGCTGGCATGCAGGTGCACGTCATCGGTGGCGCTGACGTGGCCGCCGAACTCGACGCCAAGCGCGCCATCGCCCAAGGCACCCGGCTGGCCTGCCAGATCTGATTCTCTGCGATCCCGGCCCCTCCAGACACGCCGACGCCGCTGCCTGGAGGGCAGCGGCGTCGGTGGCAGAAAGAAAGTGCCCCGCAGGGAAGACGCATCAATATGGGTTCAGGGGGGAGTTGAACCGGATATCGTATTTAGCGTCGCTGCGGGGCGAGGGCCGCCGCCACTAGGGGGGAGGGGAAGTGGCGGGACGGGAGAGAGTTTATGATCGACGCAATAAAGTATCTAATATATATTTAGAGCCTTATTAATTCGTAATCGCTATATGTTTGATTTTCGCCAGTTGCGCTATTTCGTCGCCGTCGCCGAAGAGCTGAGCTTCACCCGCGCGGCCTTGCGTCTACACCTCTCGCAACCGCCCCTGTCACAGCAGATCCAGTCGCTGGAGCAGGATCTTGGCGTACGTCTGCTTGAGCGCACCAAACGTCATGTGGCGCTGACCGAGCCTGGCCGGGTCTTCCTGGAACAGGCCCGGCAGATCCTGACCAAGGCTGATGAAGCACGCAGCCAGGTGGTAGCTGCCGCAGCCGGCTACAGCGGCCAGCTGCGATTGGCGTATACGGT
>DASZCB010000678.1:0-7813 GCA_035943575.1 Rhodanobacter sp.
CACGGTGTGCCCGGCGCGTTCAAGAACCTGCTCGACTGGCTGGTCGGCAGCCTGGAGTTTCCGGGCAAGCCGGTGTTACTGCTGAACACGGCTGCACGCGGCTCGTACCACGCGCAGGAAGCGCTGGACGAGATCCTGCGCACCATGTCCGCGCAATTGCTGACGACGCAGCCATGCGTCGTGTCGCTGCCGGGTGCAGGCTGCACGACGGCGCAGGTGCTGGCCAGCGCAGAGCGTTGTGCGGAATTGCGTGCAGCACTGGCCATTCTCGTCGAGGCTTTGCCCGCCGCATGAACCTGCCGGCTGGCGTGGTGGCGGCCCGACCATGTACTTTTGCGGTTTTGCGCCCGGATCGACCGGGGCATCGCTACCGAACGGAGTCAGTGTGAGCATCAAATCCGACAAATGGATCCGCCGCATGGCCGAGAGCCACGGCATGATCGAGCCGTTCGAGGCCGGCCAGGTCAAGCTGCGCGACGGCCAGAAACTGGTGTCTTACGGCACCTCCAGCTACGGCTACGACGTGCGCTGCGCACGCGAGTTCAAGATCTTCACCAATATCAACTCGACCATCGTCGATCCGAAGGCGTTCGACCCGTCCAGCTTCGTCGATGTCGAGGCGGACGTGTGCATCATCCCGCCGAACTCGTTCGCGCTGGCGCGCACGGTCGAGTACTTCCGCATTCCGCGCAAGGTACTGACGATCTGTCTCGGCAAGAGCACCTATGCGCGCTGCGGCATCATCGTCAACGTGACGCCGCTGGAGCCGGAGTGGGAAGGTCATGTGACGCTGGAGTTCTCCAACACCACGCCACTGCCCGCAAAAATCTACGCCAACGAAGGCGTGGCGCAGATGCTGTTCCTCGAATCCGACGAGGAATGCGAGACCAGCTACAAGGATCGCGGCGGCAAGTATCAGGGCCAGCAGGGCGTGACCCTGCCACGTACCTGAGCGCGTGGCTGAACGGCGCATTTTCACGGCCCGGCTATTGCCGCGGCCCGGCGTTACACTCCACCCGATTCAACTGAATGATTGCCAGGAGACCCGCATGATCCGTTTTTCCACATTGCTGACACGCGCCGCGGCTGCGCTCATGCTGGGCAGTCTGCTCGTGCTCGCCGGCTGCCATCGCGGCAGCACCAAGGGTGAGATCAGCACTGCCTCGGCGCAGGGGCAGTTCGATACCACCATCCAGGCTTACAAGAGTGGTCAGTTCCTGGTCGATGGCGCGGTCCTGTCGGCACTGGATACCGGCAGCCATTTCGCCTACCTGAAAGACCAGGGCAAGCTGCCGAAGACGGTGCTGCTCGAGCGCAGCGACGACTCGAAGATCCGCAAGCAGCACCTGGAATACATGGCGCGCATGCAGCTTGATTACGGTTTCACCGTCTATTACGACGATGGCGGTTCACTCAAGAAGATCAACCCGCTGGATACCAAGGCACGTCGTCTCGAGGACTATCACGCACCGGCTGCGATGCCTGATGAAATGAAGGGCAAGGATGCTGCCGGCAGCAACCGGATGGAACAGCAGCAGCAACAGCATCAGTACTGACCGGCATCCAGGCTCAAACGACAACGCCCGCGTAGCGCTACGCGGGCGTTGTCGTTTTCGTCAATGCAACCTGTTTTATTGCGTCAGTATTTTGCGTAGTTTCTCGATCAGGGCTACGCGTACGATCGGCTCGTATGGCTCGGCCTTGCCGTTGCCCCACACCGGCCCGGGCCATGCGGCATCGCCTTCGCAACGCGTAACCACGTGCACATGCAGCTGGCGCACGATGTTGCCGAGCGCGCCGAGGTTGAGCTTGTCGCATGGCGTAACGGCGCGCAGCGCAGCGCTCGCGCGATTCACTTCCTGCCATAGCGTGGCTTGCGCGTCGGTGTCCAGATCGGCGACCTCGACCAGACCGGCGCGGCGCGGCACCAGAATCAGCCACGGATAGCGTGCATCGTTCATCAGCAGCACGTCGCACAGCGGCAACGACGTGACCGGACAGGTATCCGCGGCGAGTCGCGGATCGAGCGCGAAACCGGTGCCGCTCATGCGCTGGCCAGATGCAGGTCGAAGAAGGCCAGCGTGCGCTGCAGCGCGAGTTTCGCGCTCGCCTCGTCGTAGGGTGCGCTGCCATCGCGGTTGAATGCGTGGCCGGCCGGATAGGTGAAGGTTTCCATCTGCGGTAGTAGTTCTCGATGTTTCGCGACCATCTCCGACGGAATGCTGGTGTCCTTCTCGCCGAAATGGAACATCACCGGCGCCTTCGGCTGCTCATGCAGGAACGGCAGGTTGCGCGCACCGTAATAGCTGACTGACGGCAGGCCGAGCCGCAGCGCGGACAGCAGTGCCACGGTGCCGCCCCAGCAATAGCCGACCGTACCGATCTTTCCCGCCGACGCGATCGCCTCAGCCGCGCTGGCGACATCTTCCAGTGCACGATCCAGCCCGAGTTCGGTGACCAGCTGCTTGCCCTTGGCATAGCCGGCCTCGTCAGAGCCCAATTCCACACTGGTTTCCAGATGATCGAAGAACGCCGGTGCGATCGCTGTATAGCCGTGCCCGGCGAAGCGATCGACGACGCTGCGCATGTGCGCGGTGACGCCGAAGATTTCCTGGATCACCACGATGCCGCCTTTCGGTTTGCCCTCTGGTTGTGCCAGGTACGCGCCGATGCACTGGGTGCGCGTGGTGGGTAGATTGATCTGCTGGCCCATGTGGATTTCCTGCCCGATTGGAAGGGCCAAGCTTAGCCGTCCGGCGGTCTCGCTGACGCTGACGTATAATCATCTGTTTCCCCGCATGTTTTCACGGTAATCACGCTCATGTCCCAGGCTGCACACAAGATCGGTTTCGTCAGCCTCGGCTGCCCCAAGGCGCTGGTCGATTCCGAGCGCATCCTCACCCAGCTCAAGGTCGAGGGTTACCAGATCGTGCCCAGCTATGGCGAGGCGGATGCGGTGGTGGTGAATACCTGCGGCTTCATCGACGCGGCGGTGCAGGAGTCGCTCGATTCGATCGGCACTGCCCTGAACGAGAACGGCAAGGTGATCGTCACTGGTTGCCTCGGCAAACGAGAGGCGCTGATCCGCGAGGCCTACCCGGACGTACTGTCGATCAGCGGCCCGCAGGATTACGTCAGTGTGATGAATGCGGTGCATACGGCACTGCCGCCGCAGCGCAACCGCTTTCTCGACATCGTGCCGGACACAGGCGTCAAGCTGACGCCGAAGCATTACGCCTATCTGAAGATTTCCGAAGGCTGCAATCATCGCTGCAGCTTCTGCATCATCCCGTCGATGCGCGGCAACCTGGTCTCGCGGCCGGTGGACGAGGTGCTGCTGGAAGCCGAACGGCTGGTCAAGGGTGGCGTCAAGGAGTTACTGGTGATCTCGCAGGACACCAGTGCGTACGGCGTGGACCTGAAGTATGCCGAGCGCCAGTGGCGCGACAAAAGCTACCGCACGCGCATGACCGAGCTGTGCGAAGGGCTGTCCGAACTTGGCGTGTGGACGCGGCTGCACTACGTCTATCCATACCCGCACGTGGACGAAGTGATGCCGCTGATGGCTGCCGGCAAGCTGCTGCCGTACCTCGATATCCCGTTCCAGCACGCCAGCCCGCGCATCCTGAAATTGATGAAGCGGCCCGGCAATATCGACAAGACGCTGGAGCGTATCCAGAACTGGCGCAAGGCCGTGCCGGATCTGACCATCCGCAGCACCTTCATCGTCGGTTTTCCCGGCGAAACCGAGGCCGAATTCGAGGAGTTGCTGGATTTCCTGCGCGAGGCCGAACTCGATCGTGTCGGTGCGTTCGCGTATTCACCCGTCGATGGTGCGAAGGCGAACGAGCTGCCGGATCCGGTGCCGGAGGAATTGAAGGAAGACCGCCTCGAACAGTTCATGGCGGTACAGGCGGAAATTTCCGCCGCGAAACTGCAGCGCAAGATCGGCCGCACCATCAAGGTACTGGTCGACGAGGCGGGCGCCGACGGCGCGGTTGCGCGCTCGGCCGCTGACGCGCCGGAGATCGACGGCACTGTATTGATCGCCGACGGTCAGAAATTGAAGCCTGGTCAGTTCGTCGACGTTGTGGTCGAGGGCGCCGGCGAACACGACCTGCACGCGCGTCTCGCCGGCTGAGCGCATGCGCTACCACGCGCCGTCGCGTGAGGCCGTCGATCCAGCGGTATTCGGTCGGCTGCCGCTGGCGGCCTGGCATGAATATGCCGCGTTGCTCGAGGGTGCCGAATGGCCGTCCATCGAGGCACTCAACCGTGGCATGCCTGCAGGCATGGCGCATCGCTTCGTGGCGCAGACGCCGGACTTGCTGGCCGATGGTCTGCACTATGAAGAGCGCATCGCTGAGCGCGGCGAGATCGCCACGCGCGAAGGCAACTGGCATGACCTGCTCAATGCCTTAGTCTGGTTGCGCTATCCGGCGTTGAAGCAAGTACTGAATCGGCGCCAGATGGCCGAGATCGCCCGCATGGGGCCGAAGCTGCGCTCACGCGCGCAATACGCCATGACCCATTTTGACGAAGGCGGCGTCATCGTCGCTCTGCGCGACCCCGCGCTGCTGGCACTGTGGGATGTACACGACTGGCACGGCCTGTTCTGGCGCAATCGGCGTGCGTGGCTGGACGGTTCGATCCGGCTGGAATTGTTCGGGCATGCCCTGCTGGAACACGCATTGAACCCGGACAAGTTGCTGGTCGGCAAGGCGCTGGTATTCGACTCGTCCGGTGCTGTCGATGCAGAACAGCTGCAGGCTGGTTGCGTCGAAGCGATTGCGTCGGGCCGACTGTTGCGCGATCCGCTGGAACTGCGGCCGCTGCCGCTGTCGGGGATCGCGGGCTGGCATGCCGACAACGCCGACGAAGCGTTTCATCTCAGCACCATCTGCTACCAGCCGCGCCGCGCCGGTCGCGAATATCCGCCAGCCTGCTCGCCATCTTGCTGAAACATTTCCCGGCGTAGCTTGCCCCGATCGGCGAACGCGACTATATACACGGCACAGGGAGCGGGTCAGGGGAGCAAGGGCATTGAACATCGCAAGATCGTGGTGGTGCTCCGGGTTCGGCAGGCGCTGCCTGAAACGTATCGTTCCGGTGCTGCTGCTACCGGGCCTGCTGCTGTGCGCGGGCAGTGTGACGGCAGTGGGCAGAAGTGACGCGCCGGCGTCGCCGATCCGCTTCGGCATCCTGCCTATCGGCAGCGCCGCGGAGTCGCTGGAACAGTGGCGGCCGCTGCTGGATGATCTGCAAAAGCGGCTGGGTCGTCCGGTGACGACGGTATCGGTGAGCAGCTACGCCGGTCTTTCTGACGCGATCGGTGCGCAGCGGGTGGATGTCGCATTTCTCTCCGGCAAGCTGGCGGTCGAGGCGGTGACACATCAGCACATGCAGGTGTTTGCCCAGTTCTCGCGCAACGATGGCGCGCGGGGCAATGTCGCCATGCTGGTGGTGCGCGGCGACAGTGCCATCCACAGCCTTGACGGTCTGCTGGCCATGCCGGGGCATTGGCGTTACGCCCGCAGCGAGCATCTGTCGGTCTCTGGCTACACGGCGCCCGAAGCCTATGTGTTCGCGCCGCGTGGCCTCAATTCCGACACGTTTTTTGCCAGCGCACGGGTTGGCGATCATCAAAGCAATCTGCTGGCCGTGGTCAATCGTGAAGCGGATGTGACCAGCAGCAACAACCCGGACATGGATCTGTTCCGGCACAACTTTCCGCAGGAAGCAGCCCAGCTCAAGGTGATCTGGCGTTCGCCGTTGATCCCCTCCGGCGTGCTGGTGCTGCGCGAGGGCATGCCTGCATCACTGCGCCAGCAGTTGGCCGACATTCTGCTCGCCTACGGCAAGGGCAGTGGCGAAACCGGCGTACGTGAGCGCGCCAGACTCGCGCGCATCCCCGACCTCGGCGGATTCGTGCCCGAAAACAATCACGTGCTGCAACCGTTTGTCGATATGCAATACACGCTGTTGCGGCAGCAGGCTGAGCACAGCGAGTGGGTCAGCCAGCAGGCGCGGCAGGCGCGGTTGGCGCAGATCGAAAAGGATTACCGGCGCGCCTCGCAGCCATTGTTGCCGCATTAGGCACGCTTGTTCCGAGTTAGTCGTAATCCACCATCAGCACCGCAAATTCCGCCGGACCGCCCGGCAATTCGGCGGGGAACTCGTCGTCGACGCGCTTCTTCAGCACAGCCCGGGCCAGTGGCGAGTCGATGCTGATCCAGCCGAGCTTGGCGTCGGTTTCATCCGGGCCGACGATACGGTAGTGGAGGACCTCGCCGGTGTCGACGTTCTCCAGTTCGATGCGGGCGCCGAAGAACACCATGCCGCGATCACCGGGTGCGCCTTCGGCCACCTTGAGCGAAGGGATTCGCTTGCTGAGGTAGCGCGCACGGCGATCAATTTCGCCGAGCTGTTTCTTGCGATAGATGTATTCGGCGTTTTCCGAGCGGTCGCCTTCGGCCGCTGCGGCAGCGAGTGCCTTCACCACGTCCGGGCGCAGCACGTGCCACAGATGGTCGAGCTCAGCCTTGAGTCGCTCGAAACCTTCGCGGGTGATGATCGCGGTAGAGCTGGGGGATGGCGGACGCCAGCGGCTCATACGGTGCTGGCCAGTTGCTGTCGTTGATCGTCGATCTCGGCACGCAGCGGATGATCGGGCCACGCGGTGGCCAGACGATCCAGTAACTGCACCGCCTCGGCATGTTGATCGGGGTGTTCGCCGAGCAGGCGGGCAGCGAGTAGGCCGTAGTGCGGCGTCTGCGGATCGCGTGGCCAGTGCGCGAGAAAGCCTTTGCACAAGTGAAGCGCAATCCGGCTCATGCCCAGTCGTGCGGCCAGGTCGGCCAGTTCGCCACAGGTGCGCGGGTCGTCCGGGATGAACCCGGCATCGAGGCTGCTGCATTCCTGCAGGACGCCAAGTGCGCGGCGTGATTCGCCTTGTGCGATCAGCGCGGCGATCCAGATTTGACCGTGTACCAGTAGGCCGTCGCGCAGATTCTGTCGCTGCAGCAATCGACGATAAGCCAGATGCAGCGATGCCGGCGCGAACCGATCCTGAAGCCTGGCAACCAGTAGCGCAGTAGCGGCGGCTGGATCGCTTTGTCCCAATGCGTCGACTTCGGTCAACAGTTCCTCGTCGGCATCCTGTCCGCCGGCCTTGGCCAGTTTCGGTGCTTCCGGCTCCAGTCCGAATCGCTCGTGGCGCTGGTGGATCATCGTGCCCATCAGATGGAAGGCGAGCACGATCAGGTAGGTATAGGCGAACGCGAACAGCGGCAACGCCAGCAGTCGGGGCAGCAGCGCGGTGCTGATCGAGGCGAGCACGATCAGGACGCCAAGCAGCAGATTGATCGCCACGGGTATCAGATAGGCCATGCCGAAGCTGCCGATGATGCGACCCCAGTTCAACGGGTTGATCGCCAGCGCCAGGTTGCCGTCGAATGCCAGCGACATGTCGATCGCCGGCAGCGCCAGCGCGGATACGATCAGCAGTGGCCACAGCATGCGTGGAAAGAACACGACGCCGAGCACGCACAGTGCGATCACCAGCAGGTGGATCGCCGTGAGTCCCCAGCCACTGGCGCCGTTGCCGTCGCTGCCGACATCGGGTGGATCGGCGTAGCCGTTGGCGGTGTGCAGCAGGCAGTCGGCGGCGTAACGCCAAGTAGCAGCCCAGACCAGTGCACTGGCCAGCGCGCCGATGAATGACGGTAGCAGGCCAACGTAATGCAGCAGTGCCATGACCACGCAGGTGGGCAGTGCCGCACCACGCAGCGGATAGCTGAAGCCTGCCTGCAGG
>DASZCB010000679.1:0-2044 GCA_035943575.1 Rhodanobacter sp.
AAGCGCGGCGTGCGTCCCGATGCCGTCACCGACCAGACCAGCGCGCACGACCCGGTCAACGGCTACCTGCCGCAGGGCTGGACGGTGGAGCAGTGGTTCGAGCGTCGCAAGAGCGATCCGGTCGGCACCGCCAAGGCCGCCAAGCAATCCATGAAGACCCACGTGGAAGCGATGCTCGCGTTCCACGCGCAGGGCATCCCCACCTTCGACTACGGCAACAACATCCGCCAGATGGCGAAGGACGAAGGCCTCACCAACGCGTTCGCGTTTCCCGGCTTCGTGCCCGCCTACGTGCGCCCGCTGTTCTGCCGCGGCATCGGCCCGTTCCGCTGGGTCGCGCTGTCCGGCGACCCGGAAGACATCTACAAGACCGACCAGAAAGTGAAGGAGCTGATCCCCGACGACAAGGCGCTGCACAACTGGCTCGACATGGCGAAGGAGCGCATCAGCTTCCAGGGCCTGCCCGCGCGCATCTGCTGGGTCGGCCTCGGCCAGCGCCACAAGCTCGGCCTCGCGTTCAACGAGATGGTGCGCAACGGCGAGCTGAAGGCTCCGGTGGTGATCGGGCGCGATCATCTCGACTCTGGCAGCGTCGCCTCACCGAACCGCGAAACCGAGGCGATGAAGGACGGCAGCGACGCGGTGTCCGACTGGCCGCTGCTCAACGCGATGTTGAATGTGGCAGGTGGCGCGACCTGGGTGTCGCTGCATCACGGCGGCGGGGTGGGGATGGGCTACTCGCAGCACTCCGGCGTGGTGATCGTCTGCGACGGCACGGAAGCGGCCGATAAGCGCATTGCCCGCGTGCTGTGGAACGACCCCGGCACCGGCGTGATGCGTCATGCGGATGCTGGTTACGAGACCGCCCTGCAGTGCGCCCGCGAGCACCACCTACCCTCCCCGCTATTCTTGGATAACGCGTTATGCTGACTTTGACTCCCGGCGAACTGACCCTGGCGCATTTGCGCCGTTTCGCCACCTCGTTTACGCCAATCGATCTTGCGCCTGCCTGCGAAGCACAGGTACGCGCCGCAGCCGCCACCGTGCAGACCGTCGTGGCCGCCGGTGATCCCGTGTATGGCATCAATACCGGTTTCGGCAAGCTCGCTCACGTGAAAATCCCGGACGCTCAACTGGAGCAGCTGCAGACGAATCTCGTGCGGTCCCATGCGGCGGGTGTGGGGACGTTGCTCGACGATGCCACGGTTCGTTTGATTCTGGTGCTGAAGATCGCCTCCTTGGCACGCGGCTACTCGGGGATGCGTTGGGAGGTCGTGCAAACCTTGCTGGCCTTACACAACGCGCAGATCTATCCCTGCATTCCGGCGCAGGGTTCCGTCGGAGCTTCTGGTGATCTCGCTCCTCTCGCTCACCTAAGCCTCGCCGTCATCGGTGAAGGCGAGGTACGAGTAGATGGTGCCCAAATGCCGGCGGCGGATGCGTTGGCGCGTGCCGGCATTGCCCCCATCCAGTTGGGCGCCAAAGAAGGTTTGGCCCTCCTTAACGGTACCCAGGTGTCCACGGGTATTGCGCTCATGGCTTTGTTTGCGGCCGAACAGGCATTCTCGACTGCCATCGTCGCCGGTGCCCTGTCGGTAGATGCAGCCGCGGGGTCCGACACACCTTTTGATGCGCGTATTCATGCCGTGCGCGGCCAGCCAGGGCAGATCTACGTCGCCGGTTTGTACCGGCGATTGCTAGCCGGCAGTACGATTCGTGAATCGCATCGCCACACCGATACGCGCGTCCAGGACCCCTACAGCCTGCGGTGTCAGCCCCAAGTCATGGGGGCCTGCTTCGATCTGTTAAAACAGGCGGCGACGACGCTTTGGATCGAAGCCAATGCAGTCTCCGACAACCCGTTGGTCTTTCCCGAGGCCGGTGAAGTGCTGTCCGGCGGCAACTTTCACGCAGAGCCGGTGGCGTTCGCGGCGGACCAGATCGCCATCGCCACCGCAGAGATCGGTTCACTCGCTGAACGTCGAATCGCGTTACTGATTGATGCGACCTTGTCCGGTTTGCCAGCATTCTTGGTCGAGGCCCC
>DASZCB010000680.1:0-1638 GCA_035943575.1 Rhodanobacter sp.
ATCGGGTGCAGGCGGTCAACGTGAAGGGCGTGTTCTTCTGTACCAAACACGCGATCGCCCCACTGCGCGTGGCCGGCGGCAGCATCATCAACCTGTCGTCAATCTACGGCCTGGTCGGCGCCCCCGACGTGCCGCCCTACCATGCGTCCAAGGGCGCGGTGCGCCTGATGACCAAGACCGACGCGTTGATCTATGCGGCCGATCGCATCCGGGTCAACTCGATCCATCCCGGGTTCATCTGGACATCCATGGTGGAGCAGCACCTCGCCACGATGGGCGGCGACGTGCAGCAGCACCGCCGCGAGGTCGGCGCGCTGCATCCGCTCGGTCACATGGGCGAACCGGACGACATTGCCTGGGGCGTGGTCTACCTCGCCTCCGACGAGTCGAAGTTCGTGACCGGCAGCGAGCTGGTCATCGATGGCGGCTATACCTGCCGCTGAGGATTCATCCCCATCGAAGAATCGGCCATGTCAGTGCTACCGCGTCGCGCGGAAAGTACACCGGGTAGATTGCGTTGAGGCCAATCACCTCACGGATCGCCGGTTCGAAAAATGTTCTCGCGCGCAGGGAACGGCACGACATGCTCGATCAGGCATTGCAGCGCGGCCAGTTTGGGTTTGTGGTAATCGGGCAGGCAACCTGCCGGGTGCTTGGATTGCACGATCGTGATGCGATGCCTGGTTGGTGCGGCATGAGTCAGTTCACCCGTGATCAGATCACACGCGAATACCGCGGGGCTTGCGCCCCGGCGCCCGGATAGGCGTCGAAGCACATGGCGATGATGCGCAACAGAAACCGCCCCCGCGAGGTCACCCGAAGCTCGCGTGCACTTTCGAGTACGAGGCCATCGGCCAGAAGCAGAGCCATGCGCTGGCGCTCGCGCACAAAATATTCGTCGAACAACAGCCGATGGCGCGCGCCAAACGCCTGCTTGTCCAACACGCCATGACACATCAATCCGTTGATCAGCTCGCGCCGGATCAGGTCGTCCTCGTCCAGCTGCAGGCCGCGCACCACCGGTAGCCGGCCTGTATCCAGCGCCGCGTAGTAACCGCTCGGGTCGCGCGCGTTCTGGCTGTAGCTGTCGCCGATGCGGCCGATGGCGCTGACGCCGAGGCCGACGATGTCGCAATCGCCATGTGTGGAATAACCCTGGAAATTGCGCTGCAGCGTGCCGCTGCGTTGCGCCTGCGCCAGTTCGTCGCCGGCCTTGGCGAAATGATCCATGCCGATGTAGACGTAACCGGCTGCCGACAGATGCTCTAGCGCACGCCCGAACAGGCCCAGCCGGGTGGCAGCGTCGGGCAGGTTCGCCACGTCGATCTGCCGCTGTGCCTTGAACATCTCCGGCAGGTGCGCATAGCCGTACACCGCCACGCGATCGGGATTCAGCGTCACCACCTTGTCCAGCGTGCGGGTGAAACCGTCCAGACTCTGGAACGGCAGGCCGTAGATCAGATCGACGCTGGTCGAGCGAAATGAGGCGGCGCGCGCGGCATCGATCACCTCGCGGGTCTGCTCGAAGCTCTGGATGCGGTTGACCGCCTGCTGCACCGCCGGATCGAAGTCCTGGATGCCGACCGAGATGCGGTTGAAACCCAGCTCCCCCAAGGCCCGCACATAGTCGCCATCGGC
>DASZCB010000681.1:0-8788 GCA_035943575.1 Rhodanobacter sp.
TGACGTCCTGCTCCAGCTGGCCGTGTTCATCGAGCTTGGCATCGACCACGTCATCGGCGCTCTTGGGCAGGTCGATCAGCGGATCGCCGAAGAACGTGTCCTGCAGGTTGGCCAGCGGATGCACTTCCGGTGCGACCAGCAGCTTGCCGGTGAAGCGGTTGCCGTCCGCCGGCGCGCCATACAGATAACTGGAGGCGACCTTCAGTTTCAGCGGCTCGTCCGGCATGAGGCGCGCCTGCGGGCTGGACAGCTCGACCTTCAGCCGCTCCGGCAGGAACTCCTCGACGTGGAACGGGAACGCCTGTACCGATTCTTTTGCGGCGGGATCGAGACGGAATTCCAGCTGCCACAGACCCGTCGGCGCATCGGCCGGAATTGCCTGGCTCAACTCGAAATAATTCAGCTCGCGCGGTTCCATTCGCTTGTCGATCAGGCTGCGCCCGTCCGGCTGCTTCAGCCGCACGAACAGCGACTGCTGCTTCATCGGCATGCCGTCGTAGTCGCGCAGCAGCGCCGACGCGCGCAGCGTCTCGCCGGGCCGGTACAGGTCGCGACCGGACCACGCATACACCTCGAACGGCGCCTGCTTGCGCCCGGTGATGTCGAAGTTGGAGACGTCCAGCGCGGGCCGATTGAACGGCAGCACCGAAACATCCTTGCCGTGCCGCGCGATCAGCACGTCGGTCGGGTCGATCTTGTAAGCGATCAGCGCATTGCCGCTGGCATCGGTGCTGGCCTTGAGCTTGCCCTTGCCGTCCGCACCGTCGATTTCCACCGCCACGTCGCTGAGCGGCGAACCGTCGCGTAGCGAGGCGACGTGCAGCAGCACGTTGTCACGATAAACGCGCAGGTGCAGGCCAAGATCGCTGACGAAGAACACCGAGGTGTCGTACGAACCCTTGAACGTGCCGCCTTGCTTGATCACCGCCATGTACACGCCCGGCTCGGCGAGCTGCTTGATGTCCTGCATCGGCAGATAAGTCACCGCACGCTCGTTCTCGGCGCCGCCCAGGGTGTAGTGATTGGCGTAGACCGAGTCGGCCATGTCGGTGATCGGACGGCGCGAGCGCGTGCCTTTGTCGCAGTTATCGTAGGGGCTGATCTCGTGATCGAGTTCGTAGGTGTCGCGATGCTTGTTGGCGGGATAGGCGCAATACAGATCCGACAGCGCGTCGTCATGCACGCGGAAAAATTCCACGTCGGCGTCGTGCACGTTCATCGACACCACCGGCAGCCCGCGCGTGCCGCGCGCCGGCAGCACGCTGCCATGCGAGGCGAAACCCACCGCCGCCGGCAGGTTGCCGGAGTACACGTCGTGCTTCAGCTCGCGCCCCAGCGTGCGGCCGTCCGCCGCCAGCAGGCCGGCATGCAGCTGCACCGCGTAGCGCTGGTTGGCATCGACGAACGGAAAGCTCAGCGTCTTGCCGTCGGGCTTCAGGCTCCAGCTGCCGCTGACCACTTCGCCGCTCGGCCCGGTCACCGCGATCTGCTGATCGAAGGTCTGCGCCGAAGCCAGCGGCGCGTTGAATTGCAGGGTCAGCGCGGTGTGCGAATCCTGCACTTCCGAGCTGGCCGAGACCAGCGCGAAGGCCGACTTCGCGGCGGCCGCCGCCGACTGCGCCGAAGCACTGCCGGCCGGCGCGCCCTGCAATGTCGGCTTGCCGCCATCGTGGCTGCCACTGCAGGCCGCCATCAGCAAGCCGAGCAGCAACGGAAACAGCGCACGCGACAACGCGCGGCGCGAGAAGCACTCGAACGATCGACCTGACATGTGACCCTCTCCCTAGGTTTGCAGAACAGTATCGCTGGAATTCATGGCGCCTTGGTGGCGCCGATCGGGCGCGCGGATTTCGCGGATGGGGCGGTGCGGCGACAGCTCAATCGCGCACGTGCCGACCGAGCCAGTCCGCCAGCTGCATCAGCACCTGGCTGCGCCCTGGCTCGGCTTCGTTGAACAGTTCGTGATACAGCGTCGAGAAGAAGCGCGTGGTCAGTTGCCTGCTCGGCGCGGCCTTGCGGGCGAACGCACGACTGCCGGACGGATCGACCAACTCATCGCTGTCGGCGACCAGCAGCAAGGTCGGCAGCGCCAGGCTGGCGGCATCGGCGATGCACGCCGCCCCCGCGCGAAAGATGAAGTCAGCCAGCCGCGGCGTGATCCAACTATGCCGCAACGGATCGCTGCGATAGTCAGCCGCCACTTGCGGATCGTGCGAGAGCTTGTCGGAATCCAGTCCGTTACGCAGCGGCAGATTCGGCGCGACACGGCTCAGCAGCCGTGCCAGCCTGACCATGCCGGCCGACTCCCAACTGCGCAGCGCCGGCGACGACAGCACCAATGCCGGCGGTGTGATGCGACCGTCCAGCACGGCACGCGCGGCGACCAGACCGCCCATGCTGTGGCCGAGCAGCAGCGGCGCGTGCGGCAGTCCGTTGGCGTAGTCGTTGTAGACGCTAGCCAGATCCTCCAGTAGATCGTCGCCGTGGCGCAGCGCACCGCGCCGGCCCGGCGTCTGTCCGTGACCGCGCTGGTCGTAACTACGCACCGCGTAGCCGCGCTGGTTGAACCACGCCGCCAGCCGCTGATAGCGACCGCTGTGTTCGCCCAGCCCATGCACGATCAGCACCGCGCCGCGCGCCTGCGGCAACGGCCAGTCGCGCAGGAAAAGGCGCAGATCATCGGCCACCGTCAGCCATGCAGTGGTGGCCTTGTCGCTGGCGTCGCCGAACGGCGCCACTCGTCCCCGTTGTTGCACCCTGTCCTCCCGCTGGAATCTGGCTGCCGTGCTTCGATGTGCAAGCGCCAACTGAACGTGAATACTGACATGGCGATCGCGCGTGTGCATCCCGCGACCACGTCGGATTGACCGCCTGGCGGCCGGCCCCATATATGATCCGATGACGCTCCCTCTGCCACCGCACGGATCACTACCGATGCGCACGGATCCCTGTCCGCTGGACGATTTCCACCCGGCCGTTGCTGCCTGGTTTCGTCGCACGTTCCCTGCGCCGACCGCGGCGCAGGCGGCAGCGTGGCCGTCGATTCGCGCTGACCAGCACACGCTGGTCGCGGCGCCGACCGGCTCGGGCAAGACGCTGACCGCGTTCCTCGCCGCGATCGACGCGCTGGTGCGCGAGGGCGTGGCGCACGGCGGCGTGCTGGCCGATGCCACCACGGTGATCTACGTGTCGCCGCTGAAAGCCTTGTCGAACGACATCCACATCAATCTGGAAGCGCCGCTGGAAGGCATCCGCGCCGAACTGGAAAAACTCGGCTTGCCCGACGTGGCGATCCGCACCGCGGTACGCACCGGCGATACGCCGCAGGTCGAGCGCAACCTGCTGCGCAAGCGGCCGCCGCATATCCTGGTGACTACACCGGAGTCGTTGTACGTGCTGCTCGGCTCGGCCTCGGGCCGCGCGATGCTGGCCGGCACGCGCACGGTGATCGTCGACGAGATCCACGCGATCGCCGGCAGCAAGCGCGGCTCGCACCTGGCGCTGTCGCTGGAGCGGCTGGAGTCGCTGTGCCAGCGGCGCCTGTTGCGGATCGGACTGTCGGCGACGCAGAAGCCCATCGAGATGGTCGCCGATTTTCTGGTCGGCACTGGCGAAGACGGCGCGCTCGCCGGCCTTGCCCCTCCTCCTGCGAGCCGAGGAGGGAACGCAGCGACCATCATCGACGTGGGCCACACGCGTCCGCGCGACCTCGCCATCGAAGTGCCTCCGGTGCCGCTGGAAGCGGTGATGTCGAACGACAGCTGGGCGCTGGTCTACGATCGGTTGGCCCAGCTGGTGCAGGCACATCGCACCACCCTGGTCTTCGTCAACACGCGGCGAATGGCCGAGCGCGCGGCGCGGCATCTGTCCGAGCGACTCGGCAAGGAGGTCGTGGCGGCGCATCACGGCAGCCTGGCGAAAGAGCAACGACTGGACGCCGAGCAGCGGCTGAAGCGCGGCGAGCTGTCGGTGCTGGTGGCGACCGCGTCGCTGGAGCTGGGCATCGACATCGGCGAGGTCGACCTGGTATGCCAGCTCGGCTCGCCGCGCTCGATCGCCGCGTTCCTGCAGCGCGCCGGCCGTTCCGGCCACAGCATCGACGGTACGCCGAAGGCGCGGCTGTTTCCGGCCACCCGCGACGACTTGATCGAATGCACCGCGCTGCTGGACTGCGTGCGTCGCGGTGAACTGGATGCGCTGATCATGCCGCCGCAGCCGCTCGACGTGCTGGCCCAGCAGATCGTTGCCGAGGTTGCCTGCGCGGAATGGAACGAGGATGCGCTGTACGCGCTGGTGCGCCGCGCGCATCCGTATCGCGATCTCGCTCGCGAGGATTTCGATGCGGTGGTGCGCATGCTGGCCGAAGGTTTCACCACTCGTCATGGTGCCCGCGCAGCGTATATCCATCGCGATGCGGTGCACGGCCAGCTGCGTGCGCGGCGCAACGCGCGGCTCACCGCGCTGACTTCCGGTGGCACCATCCCCGACACCGCCGACTACAAAGTGGTGCTGGAGCCGCAGGCGATCATCGTGGGCACAGTCAACGAGGATTTCGCGGTCGAGAGCATGGCCGGCGACATCTTCCAGCTCGGCAACACCAGCTACCGGATCCAGCGCGTCGAACGCGACCGGTTGCGGGTGGAGGATGCGCACGGCGCCCCCCCGAGCATTCCGTTCTGGCTCGGCGAAGCGCCGGGACGCAGCAACGAGCTGTCGTTCGGCGTGTCGCGTTTGCGCGATGAAATTTCGGCACAGCTGGATGGCGGCGGCGTGCCGGCGGCGATGACATGGCTGCACGATCAGCTCGGTTTGAACGAAGCGGCTGCGCAGCAACTGGTCGATTACCTGGCCCGGGCGAAGGCCGCGCTCGGCGTGCTGCCGAGCCAGCACACGCTGGTGCTGGAAAGCTTCTTCGACGAATCCGGCGGTACCCAGCTGGTGATCCATACACCGTGGGGCAGCCGCATCAATCGCGCGTGGGGGCTGGCGCTGCGCAAACGCTTCTGCCGCCAGTTCAACTTCGAGCTGCAGGCGGCAGCAACCGAGGATGCGATCGTGCTGTCGCTCTCGACAAGCCACAGTTTTCCGCTGGAGGAAGTCGCCCACTACCTTCACTCGAACACCGCCGAACACGTGCTGATCCAGGCCTTGCTCGATGCCCCGCTGTTCCCCGCGCGCTGGCGCTGGAATGCGGTGACCGCATTGGCATTGCCACGCTTCAACGGCGGCAAGAAGACCCCGCCGCCGCTGCAGCGGATGAAGAGCGAGGACCTGCTCGCCGCAGTGTTCCCCGACCAGGTCGCTTGCCTGGAGAACATCGTGGGCGAGCGCGAAGTACCGGATCATCCGCTGGTCAACCAGACCATGCACGACTGCCTGCGCGAAGCGATGGACGTGGACGGCCTGCTTGCCATTCTGCGCGGGCTGGAAGGTGGCACGATCAAGGTCGTCGCGCGCGACCTCACCGCGCCGAGCCCGCTTGCGGCCGAAGTACTGAACGCGGCGCCTTACGCGTTCCTCGACGATGCGCCGCTGGAGGAGCGCCGCACCCAGGCCGTGCAGACGCGCCGCTGGAATGATGCCGACAATGCGGACGATCTCGGCCGGCTCGACCCCGAAGCGATCGCCGCCGTTCGCGATGAAGCGTGGCCGCGCGTGCGCGACGCCGACGAGATGCATGAGGCGCTGACCTTGCTGGGGTTCGTCGCCGCGGAAGAGGCTGCCGCCAACACCGGCTGGGACGAGCGATTGCGTATCCTCGCCAAGGCAAGCCGTGCGACCTTGCTCACTACCGATAGCGCTGCCACCGGACTGCGCCGTGCCGTGTGGGCTTCTGCCGAAAAGTTGCCGCTGTGGCAGGCGCTGCATCCTGACGCGTCGATGCAGCCTGCGATCTGCGCGCCTGCCGAATACGCTGCAGCGCCATGGACGCGCGAAGACGCGCTGCTGGAGCTGGTGCGCCATCGCCTCGGTGGGCTCGGCCCGGCCACCGTGGCGGCGCTGGCGCAATCCCTGTCGGTCGAGGCCGGCGAGATCGAACTCGCGCTGACCCGACTGCAGTCCGAAGGCTACGTGATGCAGGGCCGCTTCACTGCCGATGCCACTGACACCGAATGGTGCGAACGGCACCTGCTGGCGCGGATCCACCGCTACACCATCGGCCGGCTACGCCGCGAGATCGAGCCGGTCAGTCGACGCGCGCTGATGCGTTTCCTGTTCGACTGGCAGCACGTGTCCGCGGCGACCCGGCTGAGCGGGCCGGATGCGCTGGTCGCCACGCTGGCGCAACTGGAAGGCTATGAAGCGGCGGCTGGCGCCTGGGAATCAGAGATCCTGCCGGCACGCATCGACGATTACTCGATCAGCTGGCTGGACGAACTGTGCCGTGCCGGCCGGATCAACTGGAGTCGCTTGCGTACCGGCAGTGGCGGCGGTGGCGGCCCGGTGCGAAGCACACCGATCGTGCTGCTTCCACGTCGTGACCTAGCCGTCTGGACGTCCGTTTCATCCGCCAGCGATCCGCAGGAAATTCTGCTGTCATCGCGAGCGCAGGCCGTTGCCGATGCGCTGCGCGAACAAGGTGCGCTGTTCTTCGACGAGCTGATCGACGCCACCCGGCTATTGCGCACCGAGCTGGAAGACGCGCTCGGCGAACTGGTCGCGGCCGGCCGGGTCAGCGCCGACAGCTTCGCCGGCTTGCGTGCCTTGTTGCTGCCGGCGGCGAAACGCGACGGTGGCCGTCATCGGCGACTGCGCCGACATCAACTCAACGGCATCGAGGATGCTGGACGCTGGGCATTGGCCCGCAACCTGACAACGGTGCCGGCAGACACGAAGACAGTCCACGATCCCGATGCTGTCGAACACATCGCGCGCGCCCTGTTGCGCCGCTACGGCGTGGTGTTCTGGAAGTTGCTGGAACGCGAAGCACCGTGGCTTCCGTCGTGGCGTGAGTTGCTGCGGGTGTACCACCGGCTGGAAGCGCGCGGTGAAATTCGCGGCGGGCGCTTTGTCGAGGGTCTGGTCGGCGAGCAATTCGCCCTGCCCGAAGCGATCGCGCCGCTGCGTGCGGTGCGCCAGCGCGCGGACGACGGCGAGCGGATCTGCCTCAGCGGTTGCGATCCGCTGAACCTGGTCGGCACCGTGCTGGTCGGCGACAAAGTGCCGGCGCTGGCCGGTTCGCGCGTACTGTATTGCGATGGCGTGGCGATCGCCGCGCTGGTCGGCGGCAAGGTCACGCCACTGATCGAGCTGTCCGCCGCCGATACCCAGCTGGCGAAGCATGTGTTGCTGCGCTATCCGCCGTCGCTACCGGATGCACTGGCAGCTGCGCGCTGAGGGGATCGACGGATGGGATGCCTGCCGTTGCTGCTGTTGTTTCCGCTGGGTTTCGGCGTCGGCTATCTGATCGCCGGCGATACCGGTACCCCGTGAGGTGCCGGCATAGGTTTCCTGCTGGGCGTGCTTGCGATGGTGATGCTCATCAAGACGCTGCGCGGACGGCGCTGATCCTCAGAGCTTGAGATGAATGTGTCGCCGATCCATCGCGTAGACGATCAGCCACCACACCGCCACGAACACTACCGCGAACGCCAGCGAGGGAAAGTATGGCCCGAAGCGCGGCGTCATCCAGCCGGCGAACAGGTGCCGGTACCACGACTCCTGCCCCAGCGCGGGCAGCACGATCTGCATCAGCTCGGAGCCGGCATAGGCGGCGATCGCGTTGACGCCGAAGCGCCGCCCCAGCGCCGGCCAGCCGCGCCGATCGATCAGCTGGTGAAACGCCAGCAGTGCCAGCGTGACCCAACCCGCGCACCACAGCACGAACGAGGGCGTCCACAGATTCTTGTTGAGTGGCAACCACAGCGACCACAGCGCGCCGAGCAACAGCGACAGCACGCCGACGAGCAACAGCGGTTTGAGTTTTCCCTGGTGCAACCAGCAACCCGCGCGCAGGCCGAGCAAGGTGCTGGCCAGCGACGGCAGCGTGCTCAGCAATCCTTCCGGATCATGGCCGCGACCGCTCGTCGGATCGATCAGGTAAACGAAGCGGCCGAACACCGCGCTGTCGGTGCGGCTGACGATATTCGTCCACGGCTCCAACGAGCCGCCCAACCATAACAGGCCCCAATAGCCGAGCAGCAACAGCGCGATCGCGATCCATTGCGTGCGTGGTTTCGTATGGATCGCGAATAGCGCCACTCCGGCGAAGCACACACCGATCCGTTGCAGCACACCGGGGAAACGCAAGTGTGCGCCGGGCATCAGCCACGCCGCCAGCGCATTGATCGCCACGCCCAGCGCGAGAATGCGCAGTGCGCGCCACAACGCTGCGCGGGTCAACGCCGCCGGCGCCGCACCTTGCTCCAGCCGCGGCAGGATCGCTAGCGCCACCGACACGCCGACCACGAACAGGAAGAACGGAAACACCAGGTCGGTCGGCGTGCAGCCGTTCCACGTCGAATGATCCAGCGGCCAGTAGACGTGCTCCCAGTCACCCGGATCGTTGACCAGCAACATCGCCGCCACGGTGCAGCCGCGCAGCGCGTCGAGCGAGGCGAGCCGGCGCAACGGCGCACTCATGGCGTCATGTCAGCCGGCATCAGTGCAACCCGATCCAGCGCGTACAGTGGGCCGTCGATCGGCGCGACGTAGATCAGGCACAGCGCATGTTCGCCGTGCTGCGTAGGCAGGGATGCATCCAGCGCGAATCGACGGGCGCTGTTTGCCGGATTGGGTAGCGGCATGCTGGCCAGTACCGGTCCGTCGCATTGATCCTGGTGCACCA
>DASZCB010000682.1:0-2642 GCA_035943575.1 Rhodanobacter sp.
AAAATCCAGCATGCCGCACGCTACCGTGGCGTTGCTCTGGCGATCGATCAAGATGAAGCCGCCCAGCGTGCGGTTGCGCGCATACGCCTCGAACGCGATCGCGTCGTCCAGCCCCAGCGCGCAGTAGCCCACTTCGTTGAGCGCGAGATGGCGCGCTGCGAGTCGGGCCTGGCTGTTGACGTCCACCTTGTACTTGATCGACATCACCCGCGCATTCACCGTGCGTGTGCCGATCTTCAACCAGTAGGTGCGATTGGGCAGCAGGGCCGCATCGCCCATCCACAGCAGGTGACAGGTGAACTGGTCGGCCACCGGCGCCGGACGCAGCGCATCGGCGATCACGTCACCACGACTGACGTCGATCTCGCGATCCAGACACAAGGTCACCGCCTGACCGTCGGCCGCGTCCGGCAGATCGCCATCGGCACTGACGATGCGCTCGATGCGCGCGCGCTGCCCGCCAGGCTGCACCACGACTTCATCGCCGCAACTCACGCGACCGCCGCAGATCGTGCCGGCGTAACCGCGGAACGAATGATCCGGCCGATTCACCCATTGCACCGGCATGCGGAAATCAGCGGCTCGGAACGGTGTGACCTCGACCGACTCCAGCAGCTCGAGCAGGCTGTCGCCCGTGTACCACGGCATGCGCGACGAACGTGCCCCCACGTTGTCGCCGGTCAGCGCCACCACCGGCAGGCAATGCACCTCGACGATGCCCATCTCCTGCGCCAGCTCGCGGTACTGCGCGGCAATCGCCGCATAAACCGCCTGGTCGTAATCGACCAGATCCATCTTGTTGACCGCCAGCACCACCTGCCGGATGCCCAACAAGCCACATATATAGGTATGCCGACGCGTCTGCGGCAGCAAACCCTTGCGCGCATCGACCAGCACCACCGCCAGCTCGGCGTTGGAAGCGCCGGTGGCCATGTTGCGTGTGTACTGCTCGTGCCCCGGACAGTCAGCCACGATGAAGCTGCGTCGCGCGGTATGAAAGTAGCGGTACGCCACGTCGATGGTGATGCCCTGCTGGCGCTCCGCGTCAAGCCCATCGGTGAGCAGCGAGAAATCGAGCACGTCGCCGGCGTCGGCATGCTGCCGGCGGCTGTCGCGAGCCAACGCCGCCAGTTGGTCGTCCGGCAGCATGCCGGCGTCATACAGCAGGCGTCCGAGCAGGCTGCTCTTGCCGTCGTCCACGCTGCCGCAGGTGATGAAGCGCAGCAGGCCCGGCGCGGGCGACGTGTCCGTCATGTCGGTCGGCAGCAACATCAGAAATAGCCTTCCTGTTTCTTGCGCTCCATCGACGCGGTCGGGTCCTGGTCGATCACTCGCCCCTGTCGTTCGGAGCTGCGCGAGCTGGCCATCTCGTCGATGATCTTCGCCAGCGTGTCGGCCGAGGATTCCACCGCGCCGGTCAGCGGGTAGCAGCCCAGCGTGCGGAACCGCACGTCGCGCATCTGCACCGTCTCGCCCTCGCGCAGCACGAAACGCTCGTCGTCGACCATGATCAGCGCGCCGTCGCGCTCGACTACCGGGCGTGGTTTGGCGAAATACAGCGGCACCACCGAAATGCCTTCGCGCTGGATGTATTGCCACACATCCATCTCGGTCCAGTTGGACAGCGGAAACACCCGCACGCTCTCGCCCTTGCGGATGTGCGTGTTGTAGGTGTGCCAGAACTCGGGCCGCTGGCTACGCGGATCCCAGCGATGCTGCGCATTGCGGAACGAGAAGATGCGTTCCTTCGCGCGCGACTTCTCCTCGTCGCGGCGGGCGCCGCCGATCGCCGCATCGAAACCATACTGATCCAGCGCCTGCTTCAGCGCCACGGTCTTCATCACGTCGGTATGCACGGTGGCACCGTGGGTCTGCGGCGAAATGCCCTGGCGCACGCCATCTTGATTGATGTGCACCAGCACCTCCACGTCGCCGGCGGCCACTACCTGGTCGCGGAACGCGATCATCTCGCGGAATTTCCAGGTGGTATCGACGTGCAGCAGCGGCATTGGCGGCCGCGCCGGATAAAACGCCTTGCGCAGCAGGTGCAGCAGCACCGAGGAATCCTTGCCGATCGAATACAGCATCACCGGGTGTCGGAAGGAAGCCGCCACTTCGCGAAAGATGAAAATGCTCTCGGCCTCGAGATCGTCGAGGTGGGAGTGCGATGGAATTGAAGGTGCTGTCATGTGCGGATTTTCGAGAGATGATTTCTGCGTCAGCGACGGATCGCTGTGTCGACAGATCAATTGCTATCGCACAATGGTACGCGATGCTCAGGCGAGCAAGGGATACGTCGTCTCCCAACCGACTCACTGACGGGTATCGATATCCGTGCGGGGCGACGGCGGCAATGGATTCAGCATGGACGGCGTCGGTGTAGTTCCGATCGTCGCGATGAGATAGTCCAGATCGAATACCACCACGTCCTGCGCCAGATCAGCCGGCGTCCGACCGGCGGAATCCAGCCGCGGGCTGTTCGCTGATGCACCTGTGCTCGTCGAAGCGGTTGCGGCAAGCACGTTGCGCGCCGCACGCAGATGACCCATACACTGCGCCGCGTCCTCTAGCCCGGAGTAACAATCCATAGCGTCGGCCAGGTGATGGTCGAGTACCTCGACACTGGCCGCAGGTAGCAGTGA
>DASZCB010000683.1:0-2172 GCA_035943575.1 Rhodanobacter sp.
CCTTGTAGCCGTGGCCGAGCGACTCGATGCGCTCGCCCAGTGGGCTGTGCGCATTCATCGCCGCGCGCACCGCGGAGCCGGCGCCATCGGCACCGATCAGCATGCCGACCGGCAACTCGCGTTCCACGCCGGCGGTATCGGCCAGCCGGATGCGCTGTGCGTCGAAGTCGGCACTGACCAGCGACTGCCCGAAATGGAACTGCACGCCGGCTGCCTCGGCGGCATCCAGCAGCAACATGTTCAGCGCGCCGCGCGAGACCGACCAGATCACCTCGCTGTCGTCGACGCCGTAGCGCTGCAATCCGCTGTTGCCGTCGCGATCGTGCACCATGCGTCCGCGCATCATCACTGCGCGCTGCAGCACGTCGTCGGCCAGCCCTGCGCTGCGCAACGCCTGCAGGCCGCGCTCGGCCAGCGCCAGGTTGATCGATCGACCGCCGAGGAAACCGGCCAGCCGCGGATCGGGACGTTTCTCGTAGACCTCGACGACAAAACCACGCTGTGCCAGTTGCTGCGCCAGCAACGCGCCAACCAAGCCGCCGCCAATGAGAGTGATGGTTTGCTGCGCCATGCTGCGGTCCGTGGAGGGAATCCGCCCACTGTTCCGCAAGCGGCGCGCAACTGCAATCCCGCAGCGCCGGAATGGCTCAGAAGCTCATGAAATAGCCGCCGTTGACCGGCAGGTTCGCGCCGGTGATGTAGCCGGCGTCGTCGGCGGCGAGAAAGGCCACGGCGCGAGCGATATCGGCGGGCGAGCCGAGCCGGCCGGCCGGGATGTCGGCGATAATCTGCTCGCGGATTTCGGCGGATACCGCAGCGACCATCGGCGTGTCGCAATAGCCCGGTGACACGGTGTTGACGGTGACGCCCTTGCGCGCGGTCTCGCGCGCCAGCGCCATGCTGAAGCCGTGCACGCCAGCCTTGGCGGCAGAGTAGTTGGTCTGGCCGAACTGGCCGGTCTGGCCGTTCACCGAGCTGATGTTGACGATGCGGCCGTAGCCACGCGTGGTCATGCCCTCGACCACGTTGCGGGACAGATTGAACACGCCGTCCAGGTTCACCCGCATCAGCTCGTGCCATTGTTGCGGCGTCATCTTGCGCAGGCTGGCGTCGCGGGTGATGCCGGCGGCATTGACCAGGATGTCCACACTGCCGTGCTGCTGTTCGATGCGGGCAACCAGTTGCTGGCAGCTGTCGAAGTCGCTGACGTCGGCCGGCTCGAACGCGATGCGGTCGCCGAAGCTGACAACTTCGGCGCGGAACGCGGCGACGCGCTCGCTGCGTGCGGCCAGGTCCACGGCAATCACTTGACGGCCAGCCTGGGCCAGCTGGCGGCAGATTTCCGTGCCGAGTCCACCGATGCCGCCGGTGACCAGCGCGACACGCTTGCGTAAAGCGGGTTGGCTCATGGGTATATGCGTCCATTGGCTTGATCATGCCGCAAGGCAGCACATGTTGTGCTGCAGCGATCGGATCGGGGAGAACAAACGAACGGCGCGTCGATGCGCGCCGTTGGCCGGGCTTGAATCAGCCGGATTTCTTGCCGCTGCGGCTGCCGGCGCCCGGGGTGGGGATCACCTGTGCAGCGGTATCTATCAACCCGCGTTGCATCGCCTGGAACGCGGCGAGGTTGCGCTCGGTCAGGTCATTCAGCGTGTTCCATGGGGTCTGCCCCATCAGGCTGTTGAGCTGGCTGCGGAACTGCGTCTGTTGATCGAGGAAAACTTGCAGGCTGCGCTCCAGGTAAGGCCCCATGAAGCCCTGCAGCGAGTCACCGTAGAAGCGGATGATCTGGCTGAGCAACTGCGGCGACAGCATCGGCTGCCCCTTGTCTTCATGCTCGGAGATGATCTGCAACAGCACCGAACGGGTCAGGTCCTCGCCGCTCTTGGCGTCGCGGACCTCGAAATCCTCGTTATCCAGCACCAGCTGGCGGACTTCCTCCAGCGTGATGTAGCTGGAGATTTCCGTGTCGTACAGACGCCGGTTCGGATACTTCTTGATGGTGCGTTTAGTTTGTGCCATGCGGCGAACGCTAACAGAAGATATTGCGCCGCACCAGTCAGTGCCTGGGTCCTCATGCTGCAGCTGTCAGCTGCAGCATTTGAGTCAGTGGCCCACCGCGCCACCGGCGCTGCCGAATGGCGGCCGAGCGAACCACAGCAACGGGAT
>DASZCB010000684.1:0-5390 GCA_035943575.1 Rhodanobacter sp.
GTTTCCAGGACGGCGCCCGAGGTATATTCGAAATCGTCGCCGGGGCGCATCCACGGTTGTTCGCCGACCACACCTTCGCCGGTCACTTCTTCCACCTTGCCATTGGCATCGGTGATCATCCAGCGACGGGTGAGCAGGCGCGCGGGCATCTTGCCGGCATTGCGCAGGGTGACGGTGTAGGCGAAAACGTAGCGATTGTCACCGGGCTTCGATTGATCGGGGACGAAGCGTGTTTCGACCTGCACATCGATCGTGTAGGAAGATTTTTCAGTCATGCCCGGATTGTAAGGCCTGCCGCTGCGAATGGGGTGTAGCCGATGCGATTGGGTTGCATCTTCGCGGTCAGAGGCTGCCGTAGACCTTGGCCAGTCGCACGAAGTCGGCCGGAGCAAGCGTCTCGGCGCGCGCCTTGGGGTCGACATCGGCGCTGCGGATCGCATCGCTGTCGAGCAACTGCTTGAGCGCATTGGCCAGCGTCTTGCGCCGTTGGCCAAACGCGGCCTTGACCACGGCGTAGACATGCTCGGGCCGCGCATCGTGCAGTTCGTGCGGTTCCAGCGGCAGCAGCCGCACCACCGCGGACTCCACCTTCGGCGGCGGCCGGAACGCTTCCGGCGGCACGTTGAACAGCGGTTCGACCCGGCAGGCCAGCTGCAGCATCACGGATAGCCGTCCATACACCTTGCTGCCCGGTTCGGCGGCCATGCGGTCGACCACTTCCTTCTGCAGCATGAAGTGCATGTCCTGGATTGCCGCCGCATGCTCGACGCAGTGGAACAGGATCGGACTGGAGATGTAGTAGGGCAGGTTGCCGGCGATGCGCAACCGCGGCACGCCATGGCTATGCGCTAGCGCGCTGAAGTCCACCTTCAGCACGTCGGCATGGATGATGTGCAGCTCGCCCACGCTGGCGGCACGCGCCTGCAGACCTGGGATCAGATCGGTATCCAGCTCGATCGCAGTGAGCGAGCCTGCCGCTGCCAGCAACGGCAGTGTCAGCGCGCCTTCACCGGGGCCGATCTCGACCACGAAATCCTCGGCCCGCGGCGCGACCGCACTGACGATGCGTTCGATGTAGCGGCGGTCGTGCAGGAAGTGCTGACCGAAGCTTTTCTTGGGGCGGGCGTTCATGCGGCGGCCTTTCTACGTGCGACAAGTTCGATGGCCATACTGGCCGCGGCGATCAGGCTGGCCGGATCGGCGTGGCCGGTGCCGGCCAGATCCAGCGCGGTACCGTGATCGACCGAGGTGCGGATGAACGGCAGGCCGAGGGTGAGGTTCACGGTGCGGTCGAATGCCTCGCTTTTCAGCACCGGCAACGCCTGGTCGTGATACATCGCCAGCACCGCGTCGTAGTGGCGACGCTGAGCCGGCACGAACGCGGTGTCGGCGGGCAGCGGCCCGAGCAGGGTCATGCCTTCGTTGCGCAAGGCGTCCAATGCCGGGATCATCGTGTCGATTTCCTCGCGGCCGAGGTGGCCGCTTTCGCCGGCATGCGGGTTGAGACCCAGCACGGCGATGCGCGGTTCGGCGATGCCGAACTTGCGGCGCAGTTCGGCATGCATGATACGCAGCGCGCGAGTGAGCGATTCGCGCGTAATGGCCGCGGACACTGCCGCCAGCGGCAGGTGCGTGGTCGCCAGCGCCACGCGCAATTCCGGGCTGGCCAGCATCATCACCACGTCGGCGTGCGTGCGTTCGGCGAAAAATTCGGTGTGACCGCTGAAGCGTATACCGGCATCGTTGATCGATGATTTCTGCAGCGGCGCGGTGACTACCGCATCGTAGCGACCGGCCATGCAGCCGTCGGCCGCTTCGGTCAGCGTGTCCAGCACGTGCCGGGCATTGCGCGGATCGGGATGGCCAGGCACTTCGTCGATCGCCAGTGGCGTGTGGCGTAGGCGCAGCGTGCCGGCACGACGCGCGGTCTGCGCGCTGCCGTCGTCGTCGATCAGCTCGATGGCCAGGCCGCAACGGGTAGCTGCACGTTCCAGCAGATGGCGATCAGCGACTGCAACGAAACTGGCCGCCAGCGGAGTGGCGGCCAGTCGGATCAGCAGTTCCGGACCGATGCCGGCCGGCTCACCGGCGGTGACCGCGAGCCGGGGCAATGGCATGGTCTTCAACCAGCTTGTGGCGGCTTGCCAGCGGCAGACTGGTCGCCCGTATCACGCAACTCGGGCACCAGGATGTTGATGTAAGCGTTGGAGCGCAGGTCGCGTAAATAGTCGTCGTAGACCTGTTCGGACTTGCGGGTGCCGATCGCCTGACGGGCCTGATCACGCGCAAGCTGCACGGTCTGGTCGCTCTGGCGCGAGCCTAGCCGCTGCAGGATGTGCCAGCCGGCTTCGCTCTGGAATGGCTGCGATACCTGATTGTCTTTCAGCTCATCCAGCTGCTTGGCGATGGTTGCGCCCCACGCGTCCTGCGGAAACCAGCCCATGTCGCCGCCGAGGTTGGCGCTGGTGTCGTCCTTGGAATTGTCTTTCGCGAGGGTGGCGAAGTCCTCGTGCTTGTTGACGATGCGGCTGTACAGATCCCGCGCCTTCTGCTCGGCTTGTGCCAGCGTTACCAGCTCGCTCGGCTTGATCAGGATCTGCCGTGCATGAAATTCGGTGACCATCTGCTTGTTGGCTTGGCGCTGGCCGACCAGCTTGAGGATGTGGAAGCCGGTCGGGCCACGCAATGCCGCGCTGACGTCGCCCGACTTCATCGAACTGATCGTGTCGGCGAAGGCGGGCGGGATATCGTCCATCCGCCGCCAGCCGAGATCGCCACCTTCCAGCGCGTCGGACGCATCGGAGTAACGGATTGCCGCGGCGTTGAAATCCATGCCACCCTTGATCGCGGCCAGCGCCTGCTCGGCCTTGGTCTGGCTGGTCTGGATCGCGGCCGCGTCGGCACCGCCAGGGATGCTGATCTGGATGTGCGCGAGATGCACTTCACCGGCCTTGTAGGTCGGGCTGTTGAGCAGGTTGTCGATCTCGCTGTCGGTGACCGCGACCGAATCCTGCACCACGCTTTGGTGCAACCGCTGCACGGTGATCTGCTCGGACATCTGCTGGCGGAATGCGGCGAAGCTGACGCCGCTCTGCTCCACTTCGGCGCGCAGCTGCTCGGGGGTGACCTTGTTCTGCTGGGCCACCCCGGCAACCGCCTGGTCGATGTCGGCGTCGGAGACGTGGACGCCCTGGTCGTTGGCCTTCTGAATCTGCAGATGCATCAGCACCAGTCGATTGAGCACCTGTTGCTGCAGCACGTTCATCGGCGGCAGTTGCTCGGTGTGACCGGCGTACTGCTGCTGCACCGAGGCCACGGCTTCGTTGAGTTCGCTCTGCAGGATCACGTCATCGTTGACGACGGCCACGATGCGATCCAGCGACTGGCCGGCCGGCGCGGCTGGCGTCAGCAACTGGGCGTGGGCGGGGAGCATGATCGCGAGCGCGAGCAGGAGAGCTGCAATGGATTGCTTCATCGATGAAAAGCCTGGATCGCCGGGGCGAATGCGTTTATTGATAGCCGAGAATATCACGGCGCAACAGTGGATCGATTTGGCCGCCCGATGAGCCGAGCCCCTTGAAAACCACTTCGAACATGATCGCGTTGTCGCGATGGTTGATATTGCCGCCTGCAGGAACCGGGCCGAAGCCGTAGTAGCCCTGATTCACGTAGTTGCGATCCACCAGCCGCAACGACACGCAGCAGCTGTCGTATTCCACGCCGGCCATCGCATCGACGGTCTCGCGATCCTTTACCGAGTAAGTCCACGATCCCACCAGCCGCCAGCGTTCGGATACCGGGTAGACCGCAGACACGCCGTATTGTTCCAGCAGCCCGCGACGATAGCGGTACGAGAAATTGACGATGCCGTCGGTGCCCAGGCGGCGCTGCAGTTCCAGCGCGGCCATGTCGGTATCGCGGCCGGTGTGGATCGGCGCGCCGGTATTCGGGTCGATGCCGGGTACCCGATGCGGGTTCCACTGGTAGGAGCTGTCCAACCGCCAGCGGTCGCTGAGCTGCACGTCGAGCTGGGCGACATAGGCCGAGCCAGTCCAGTCGGTGCCCAGTACCCGCTGCGGGCTGAAATAGTGAATCTGGCCGATGCTGGCCGAGACCCGCTCCACGCCGCTGTCGTCGAGCAGGCGGGTGGTCAGCGCGGCGGTAAGGTTGTTCGCGTCCATCTGCCGGTCGGCGCCGGAAAATTGGTTGGTCGAGAACAGCTGCCAGTAGTCGAACGACATCAGGTTGGTATCGAACAGCGGCAGGTTGTTCTGGTTGCGGTACGGCACGTACAGGTAGTACAGGCGCGGCTCAAGTGTCTGCGTGTAGCTGCTGCCGAACAGCGACGTGCTGCGGTCGAACACCAGGCCGCTGTCGAGGCTGACGATTGGCAGTGCGCGGCTCGGTGATTTCTGGTCGAACGGCGTGGTGGCGCCGGTACCCAGCAAGCCGGAGTAGCCATAATTCTCGTAACCGCTGGTCAGCTGGTAGGCGGTATAGCGATACGCGAGCTTGGGCCGCACGAACCATGCGGCGGTGCCGAAATCGGCCGCCAGGTAGGGGTAGAGATCCTCGCGCTGGCCTTCGACGAAGCCGTTCTTGCGGAACGCCGCCGCCTGGGTATCCATGCCGAATTCCAGCCAGCGCGACAGCGGCGTATACATGCTGAACCTGGCGTAGGGCATCTGCTTGTACGGCAGCACGCTGTCGGTCACGAACGGATTCACGTTCTGGTAGATGGTGCCGCCGAACGACGCGTTCCACCATTTGCCGCCACCGACGATGGCGGCGTTGGAGGTCAGGGTGTAGACCGCGGCGTGGGACAGCGCATTGCCGTAGTCGTACAGATAGCTGCTGTCCGAGGCGTGATTGTATGACCCGACGAACTGCCAGCCTTGCCACAGTTGCGTGCTGTCGGAGAAGTTGACCAGGTAGCGCGAGTCGCCCTTGGTGACGGCGAGGCCGTCATTCGCACCGTGATCCTTCGGCACATACTCCACGTTCAACTGACCGTTGCTGCCGGGTACCAGGTAGCGGAATTCGCCGGCCAGCATCGCACCGCGGTCGCTGTAGATGCGTGGGTCCAGTGTGGCATCGTAATTCGGTGCCAGGTTCAGGTAGTACGGCGTGCTGATCTCGAAGCCGGCGTGGCCGTTATGGCCGATGGTCGGATATAGGAAGCCGCTCTTGCGCCGATCGTCGGTCGGGAAGCTGAAATACGGCAGATACAGGAACGGCACGTTGCCGATCCGCATGGTGGCGTTACGCGCCACGCCGACACCGGTGTCCTTGTCGATGGTGATCGACTTGGCACGGAACTCCCACAGATGGTGGCCGACGTCACAGGTGGAGTACGTAGCCTGCGAATAACGCGAGTGCATGGCATCGAG
>DASZCB010000685.1:0-1697 GCA_035943575.1 Rhodanobacter sp.
AGCGGTTCGCCATACCACTTCAGGTAGAAACGCTTCCAGCCTTGCTTGAAAAAACTGTTGAAGCTGGCGTCGTTGTTCTTCGCCGCGGCACGGATGTAGCCCTCGTCGAACAAGTGCGTTGCCTCATCGCGAATCACCTTCCAGTTCGCCTGCAGCAGATCCAGTTGCGCGAAACCGCGGCGATCGAGGATCGGCCGCGCGGGCACCGCCGAAAATGCGTACATCAGCAGGTTGTACGGCGCGAAGATCGCCGAGTGATCGACCAGCTGTCGATCGAAACGCAGCCGCACGCGACCGCGCAGGTGCACCAGCAGCACGCACAGCACGAAAAAGACGAGCAGGGCCAGCAGGACGAGGCGGGCAGTGAGGATCATGTCAATGGGTACGGCCATGGCAAAGCGATCAGGGCGTCATTCTACTCGTTTGCCGTGAACGGCTTCGACGCGGTCGTGTTACCTCAGTGCCGCAACACATGCGCGGAGCCGGCACCTGGTCGATAGCCGTGCAGCAGTACGCGGTGTACGTAGGCGACCGCGCGGCGCACGGCCGCGCGTGGTGAGCGACCTTGCGCCAGTTCGGCGGCAATTGCCGCGGCCAGTGTGCAGCCAGTGCCGTGGCCTTCCAGCGGCAGCCGTGGGTGACGCAACTCCATCACACCGCGCGCATCGTAGTAACGATCGACCACCTCGCTGCCGTCGGCATGGCCATGGCCGCCCTTGAGCAGTACGGCACCAGCGCCGAGTGCCCGCAGTGCCGCACCGGCAGCATCACATTGCGCATCGGTGCGGATCGGATGGCCGAGCAGCGCTTCGGCTTCGGGCAGATTGGGCGTGAGGATGTCGGCCAACGGGATCAGCTTGCCGATCAGCGCCTCGACCGCATCCTCGTCCAGCAGGCGTGCGCCGCTGGTGGCGATCATCACCGGATCGACCACCAGCCAGGACGGTTGACGCGCGGCCATCTCGCGCGCCACCAGTCGGGTGGCAGCGGCGCTGCCGAGCATGCCGGTCTTCACCGCGCCGATCGGAAAATCGTCGAACACCGCAGCGAGCTGGCTGCGTAGGTGTGTCAACGGCACCGCATGCACGGCGCCGACGCCGCGGGTGTTCTGCGATGTGATCGCGGTGATCGCGGAAAGCCCGTGCACGCCACGCGCGTGGAAAGTTTTCAGGTCGGCCTGGATGCCCGCGCCGCCGCCGGAATCGGAGCCGGCAATGGTGAGGGCGATGGGAGGTGAGGATGTTGTCGGCATGCGTGAGTCGGTGTGGGAGCGGCTTCAGCCACGATAGGCCAATCGCGGCTGAAATCGCTCCCACAGTCTAGCTAATCCGTCAGGCTTTCCCTTACAGCGTCTCCGCCGCAAAATCCGCCAGTCGCGAGCGCTCGCCGCGACGGAGGGTGATGTGCGCCGAATGCTCCCAGCTCTTGAAGCGGTCGACCGCGTAGGTGAGGCCGGAAGTGGTTTCAGTCAGGTAGGGTGTGTCGATCTGTTCGACGTTGCCGAGACAGACGATCTTGGTGCCGGGGCCGGCGCGGGTGATCAGGGTCTTCATCTGCTTCGGCGTGAGGTTCTGCGCCTCGTCGATGATCAGATAGCGCGACAGGAAGGTGCGCCCGCGCATGAAGTTGAGCGAGCGGATCTTGATGCGCGAGGCGAGCAGGTCGTTGGTGGCCTGGCGTCCCCAGCTCCCACCGTC
>DASZCB010000686.1:0-2683 GCA_035943575.1 Rhodanobacter sp.
CGCGAACATCGAGAGCGGCACTACCACCATCCACGCCCGCGACGGCAGCCTGCTGGGCAGCTTCACGCTCACGCGTGCACTAGATGCCGCACTGGTCGATGACAGCCGCGTCTTTCACGGCGTCACCGCGGTAACCCCGCTCGACCCGCAACAGCCGGCGCACCGCGATGTGCTGGTGGTGACGTTCAAGGCGACGGCGTGACCGGATCTCATCACGGCTGCGCCTGCCCGCGCATCCGCGATATTCGACCACTACACCCACGTTACCTGCAGTCGCGTAAGATGCGCGGTTGATCTTTCGCCAGGCCATGTCATGTCCCTCGATTCATCACATCGCGGGAACCCTGTTACCGCCCCGCCACACGATGCCCACGCCGAGCGTCTGAAATTCAGCGGCGACAACTCGTTTCACCGCGAGCTGCGCCGTCGTGTCGATGCCGAGTTCAAGCGCAGCGGTACCCGCCAGCGCGACAGCGTGCAGATGTATCTGAAGACGGCGATCATTCTCGCCACGTTCGCACTGGCCTATGTCGCGCTGGCGTTCTTCGCGGTTACATGGTGGCATGCACTGCCGCTGGCGCTCGTGCTGGGCACGGCGATGGCAGGGATCGGCTTCAACATCATGCATGACGGCGGCCATCAAGCGTATTCGGAGCGGCGCTGGATCAACCGGCTGATGGCTCTGGCGCTGGACCTGGTCGGCGGCAGCTCGTACATCTGGCAGTGGAAGCATGCGCGCTTTCACCACACCTGGGTCAACGTGGCCGGCCACGACAGCGACATCGACCTCGGTGTGCTGGGCCGGCTGTCGCCGCAGCAGTCGCACCGGCCGTGGCATCGCTGGCAGCACTTTTATCTGTGGCCGCTGTATGGCGTCACCGCGATCCGCTGGCATCTCTACGGCGACTTCCGCGACATGATCACCGGCACCGTCGGCGAGCGCCCGTTCGTTCGTCCGAAAGGCTGGGATCTGGTCGGGTTCGTGATCGGCAAGCTGGTGTTCTTTACCCTCGCATTCGGGCTGCCGCTGGTCTTCCATCCGATCGGTAGCGTACTGCTGTTCTATGCGCTGGTCTCGGCGGTCGCCGGCGTGCTGCTGGCGCTGGTGTTCCAGATGGCGCATGTGGTGGAAGAGGCGGCGTTTCCGTTACCCGACGAAACCGGCCAACAGATGGATACGCCGTGGGCGATCCATCAGCTGGAAACCACGGTGGATTTCGCCCGCGGCAACCGCGTGTTGAGCTGGCTGATCGGCGGCCTGAATTTCCAGGTCTAGCACCATTTGTTCCCGCGCATCTCGCACGTGCACTACCCGCTGGTCGCCCGCGTGGTGGAAGCCACCTGCCGCGAGTTCGGCGTGGTCTATCTCGAACATCGCACGTTCGGTGCCGGCATCGCCTCGCACTACCGCCTGCTGCGGCGACTGGGCAGGCCGGTCGCCGCGATCGACATGGCATCTGCCGCACTGTTGCCCGAGCCAATGCTGCATAACTGACGTGTAACCTTCGATTGCGCGTGAATATCGCACTGCCGCGAAATTCACGCGCAGCGAGCTTCCGCCTTGCAATGCTGTATCCGCAGTAGCCATGCCTTCGGTACGTTTCACCTCCGGGCAAGCGCGTGCGCTGACATTTGCCGCTGTCCTTGACCTGTGGCTCCGCCACAAGCTTGGCATTCCATAAAGGACACATCATGAAAACGAAACTAGTCTTGGCCATGTGCGCCGCTCTGCTGGTATCCGGTGCAGCGATGGCAGCGCAGTCCGACGATCAAAGCGGCACCGTTCAGACCACCAAAACGACGACGACCACTGTGCAGCACGTCAATGGTGCCAACACCACCTGGTACAAGGAAGGCGGCATCGTACCCGCCGAGTATCGCGACAACCGTTACGTTGTTCAGCACTGGCAGGTCGAACACTTGAACGAACCCGTCCATGGATCCCATTGGGTGCGCGGCGATGATGGTGACTACCTGCTGGTCGATGAAACCAACGGCGCGATCACCAAAATCATCCGCCATACCGATTGACCCACCAGGGACGCGATCCCCACTGCGTCCCATGAAAACGGATCCATGGCTTCCATGGATCCGTTTTCTATTGCAGCGTTCAATCTGTCGATGGCTTTGACATGAGCACCGCATTGAACCTGCACCCTCCGCTGCGCTTTGCAATTGCGATGAATCGACCCGGCTGCGACACTCCCGGCATGACGCTCCGACCCTGGAGCACCACGGCCAACCATCCGAGGGAGTTGCCATGTCCGTCGCCGCGAATATCGTGATCGCCATCATCGCGTTGCTGCACCTGTGGTTCCTGATCCTGGAAATGTTCCTGTGGACCAAGCCCTCCGGCCGCCGTGCGTTCGGCCTCACCGCGGAGTTTGCCGAGCAGTCGAAAGCGCTCGCCGCCAATCAGGGCCTCTACAACGGTTTTCTCGCCGCTGGACTGGTCTGGGGCCTCTGTCTCGGCAGCGCCGGCTTCAGCGTGAAGGTGTTCTTTCTCGCCTGTGTGTTGGTCGCCGGCATCTTCGGTGGGTTGACTGCGAGTCGGAAAATCCTGTGGATACAGGCGTTGCCGGCGGCAGTTGGGCTGGCACTCATTCATCTGACCTGATCAAGCAGACACTCATGGCGACTCCCCCTCGCGAAGCTGTCGGTCAACGCTTCGATCATGACCTGA
>DASZCB010000687.1:0-2119 GCA_035943575.1 Rhodanobacter sp.
ATCATCGACGAAATTGTTGCGGAAGCTGCCGAAATAGAACGCCGACAGCGGGTTGTTGCCCGATCCACCGGCCACACCCACCGAGCTGTAGGCCCATAGGGAAGAGTGGTCCCAGAACGGGAGCGCATAGCCGAAATCGAAACCGACGCGGGCTTTGGGAAACAGCTGGTGATCGGCGTAGTCGAACAGCAACTCTCCCTCAGCGCCGATGCCCTGCTCGTGATCGACAGCGCCCAGCGACTTCGTGGCGTTGACATATTTCAGTTTGTTGTCGAGCTCGACGATGTTCTTGTCCAGCAGCGTGGGAACGTTCTGGAAGCCCGGGAGCTGATCGAGGCTGGTGTAGTAGCCGGCTTCCTCGGTCCAATCGAGTTCGCGCGGCAGATCGTAGATGAGCGGCGTCTTATAGGTCGCGATGAACGCGTCGCCCTTGAGGCTGCGATCGACCGGTCCGAACAGGTCGTAGAAGTTTGCGTCGTTGTGCCAGTAGCGAAGCCGCCACTCCGGCGTCTTGTATTCCAGATTGACGTGGAACTGCTCCGAAGTCCGAAGATCGCCGGCCGGGGAGTAGACGAAGGTACCGAGGATCTGCGCGAAGCCGAGCGGATCCTGGAAGATTATGTGGCCGCCGAACGCGGCATGGCCCTTGTAGCCCTCGATGACCGGGTAGACCGATTCCAGCCGCAGGTGTTCGAGCGGCTCGTATTTGCCGTCCTTCGTGATCATCGACTCGAGGGGAATGTCGGCCGGCGATCCCACCGCGTAGGTCTTGAGCTCGGGATGCTTGTTGATCACCTCGGTACCGAGGAACTTTATAGTGCCGAGATTGTCGAGCGCCGTCGGATGGATCACGACGGGCGTGAAACCCTGGCCCGTGAACTCGAACACGATCAGCGAACCGTCGGCCTGCGGGATCGGGCGGAAGTAGCCCGTGACCGCATTGCTTACAGCATCGGATTTTCCGGCGGCAATGTCATAACGGAAGATATTCGACACACCGGTGTAGTAGTCGCTTCCGTAAAGGTACTTGCTGTCGGGTGAGAACACGAAGCCTTCCGGGACAGATTCGCCGAGGTCGAATTTCGACACGGCGTCGACCTTGCCGGCCATCAGGTCGGCGATCCTGAATACGCGCACGCTCTGATTGCCGCTCACTTCGCCGAACGAAGCGGACAGCATCGTGCCGTCGGGCGAGACGTCGAGATCGAACGGCACTTCGCCGAAGTTGAATGTATGGATCTGGTTCCAGCCGCTATACGGCGCAGGGATGCGAACAAGCGTCGCCAGACCGTTCAGGTGACGGATGCCCCACAGCGACTTGTCGGCCTTGTCGAACACCAGATCGCCAATGCGGGCGTCCTGCAGCAGCATCGTCTTCTTGCCTGTCGCTAGGTCGTACTGCATGACGTCGCGGTAGGCGTAATTGTCGTCTGTGTAGAACAGAAGCCGCTTGTCGGGATCGAATGCGAGCGACGTCACCTTGTAGAGCATCGGGCCCTTGAGATCGACGAGATGCTTCAGCTTGCCATCGGTGAGCGAAAGCGCACCGATATGGCTGATCACGCCCGGATAGCGGAAGCCGCCCACCAGACTGTTGGAAGCCGCGTCGTAGAAGGAACGCGAGATCGAACCCAGCGTCCGGGTTGTCAGGCGTTTTGCATCGGTGTTCGGGTACTGGCGGACCTGCTTGAGATTGTCGTCCTGGAATTTGTGTTCGTACGCGATCCAGTCCTGCCAGGCGTCATCGAGCGGCTTGCCGAAGACATGCTCGAACTGCGTGGAGTAATAAGCCGAACTTCCCTCATCGCGTCGTAGCCACTCGACGACTTTCGCCGGCGAATAGACGAGCGCCAGATAGGAGAAGAACCGCGTACCGTAGAGGTAGTCGTTGACGCCGACCTGGAAGTCGACCTGCGTGCCTTCCGCCTCGAGCCCGAGCGGCGAGTAGAATGGCGTGTTGTCACGCACCATGGCGCGGAACACCATCTCGTCATAAGCACCCTGCCCGCGGCCAAGACCGCCGCCCATCTATGTCTCCATGAACACGGCGCTGCCTTCGAGATACCAGCGCGGCACAGTCGCGCGCGGTGCCGTCAGGTAGCTGTACAGGATCGATTCC
>DASZCB010000688.1:0-6967 GCA_035943575.1 Rhodanobacter sp.
CAGCACGTAGCCGAGCAGCACCGCCCACAGCATCTGGCTGTACTGGGTCGGCGCGACGTGGTTGGCAGGCGCCTTCTGCGTGGCCAGCATCAGCAGCACGGCGGCGAGCGCCGCGAGCAGGCCGTAGCCGAGCAGCAGACCGATCTGCGCAAGGGTGGGCCAGCGGAAATCGGCCAGCATCAACACGCCGGTGAGCAGCATCGAGCCCACCATGCCGGCGCCGTACAGGGTGATGCGTTTTTCGTGAGGCCCGGCCAGGCGCAGCGCGATCATCGAGATGGCGCCGGAGAGGCCGCAGATGATGGCGGCAAGATGGCCGATGCCGAGTACGCGAAAACCCGGCCGAAGTACTACCAGCACGCCGACGAAGCCGGCTACCACCGCCGACCAGCGGCGCCAGCCGACATGCTCCTTGAGCACCAGCACCGACAGGATGGTGACGAAGATCGGCAGCAGGAAGATCAGCGCAAACGCCTCGGCCATCGGCAGGGCGGTGAATGCGATCACCGCCGCGGTACTGCCGACCGCGCTGGCGACGGCGCGCACGAGCCACAGCCCCTGGCGCTGCGCGATCAGCACTTCGCGCCAGTGGTCGCTACGGGCCTTGATGAAGGGCAGCACGGTCAGGCCCAGTGCGGCGCCGAAGAATACCGCTTCGTACGCCGGTAGTGAGCCGCGCAGCGACTTCACGAACGCGTCGCTGAGTGCGTAGGCCGCGAATGCCATGAAGCCGAGCAGCACACCTTTGAACATGGGTTTCCGTTGAATAGAGAGCAAGGCGGCGACCAGAAATGGTCAAGTCGGGTGAGTGCAGCGAACCCAACCTACGCGGTGCCAAGGCCGCGCTACAATAACGGTTTTTACGCGCCTGCTTCCGGAGCTTCCATGACTGTCAGTCTGAATCCGCTCGATCTGTACGATGTCCGCTCGTTGCTCACCGACGAGGAGCGCATGGTGCAGGATACCGTCGGCCGCTTCGTCGACGAGCGCGTGCTGCCGATCATCGGTGACTGTTTCGATCAGGGCCGTTTTCCGAAGGAGCTGATTCCGGAGATCGCTGCCCTCGGCCTGCTCGGCGCGACGATTCCCGAGGAGTACGGTGGTGCCGGCATGAACGGGGTCAGCTACGGTTTGATTTGCCAGGAGCTGGAGCGCGGCGATTCCGGCCTGCGCAGCTTCGCCTCGGTGCAGAGCTCGCTGTGCATGTATCCGATCTACGCCTACGGCAGCGAGGAGCAGAAGAAACACTATCTGCCGCAGATGTCGGCTGGCGAGGTGATCGGCTGCTTCGGCCTGACCGAACCGCACGGCGGTTCCGATCCGGCGAATATGAAGACGCACGCAAAGAAAGACGGCGGCGACTGGGTCATCAACGGCGCCAAGATGTGGATCACCAACGGCAACCTCGCGCACATCGCCATCGTATGGGCGCAGACCGAGGACGGCATCCAGGGCTTCGTCGTGCCGACCGACACGGTCGGCTTCAAGGCCCAGGAAATCCACAAGAAGATGAGCTTGCGCGCTTCGGTCACCTCGGCGCTGTTCTTCGATAACGTGCGCGTGCCGGACAGCGCGCGGCTGCCGAACGTGAAAGGCCTGAAGGGTCCGTTGGGCTGCCTCACGCAGGCGCGCTACGGCATCACCTGGGGCCCGATCGGCGCGGCGCAGGCGTGCCTGAAGGAAGTGCTCGACTACACGAAGGAGCGCATCCTGTTCAACCGTCCGCTCGCGTCCAATCAGGCGGTCCAGTTGAAGCTGGCCGACATGGCCCGCCGCATCACCACCGCGCAGCTGCTGTCGTTGCAGCTCGGTCGCCTGAAGGACGCCGGCAAGATGCAACCGACTCAGGTCTCGCTGGCGAAGTGGAACAACTGCCGCATGGCGATCGACATCGCACGCCAGTGCCGCGACATCCTCGGCGGCGCAGGCATCACCACCGAGCACGGCGCGATCCGTCATGCGCTGAATCTGGAGTCGGTGATCACCTATGAAGGCACCGAGACCGTGCATGAGTTGGTGGTCGGCCGCGAGCTGACCGGCATTAACGCTTTTTAAGCTCCCTCTCCCACGACGGTAAAACCGTTTGAGGGGAGAGGGTTCCAGGCAGCCTTCGTTGGATCGTCGCATGAGCTGGCAAACCATTCGCATCGAAACCGATCGACTGATCCTGCGCCCGCCGCTGGCGGAAGATTTCGACGCCTATGCGGCCAGCATGGCCGATGCCGAGGCGGCGCAGTTCATCGGTGGTCAGCAGTCGCGCGCTGCCGCATGGCGCGGCTTCCTAACCATGGCCGGTGCCTGGTCGATCCAGGGTTTCGCGATGTTCTCGGTGATCGAGAAAAGCAGCGGGCAATGGATCGGCCGGCTCGGACCGTGGCATCCGGCTGACTGGCCGGGCACCGAGGTGGGCTGGGGGCTGGCGCGAAGCGCCTGGGGCAACGGCTATGCGCTGGAGGGTTGCATCGCGGCAATCGACTGGACCTTCGATCAGCTGGGCTGGAGCGAGATGATCCACTCGATCCACCCGGACAATCACGCCTCGAAGGTATTGGCGCAACGGCTCGGCTCGACCTTCCGTGGCCCCGGCCAGCTGCCCGCGCCGTACGAGAATTCACCCTCCGAAACCTGGGCACAGACGCACGAGCAATGGCGCGCGCGGCGACGCTGAGCAAACTGGTGGGAGCGGCTTCATCCGCGACCTGGGTGGAGCGTGACGCTGAGGCAAGAGCGATCGCGACTGAAGTTGCTCCCACAGAAAACGCCATATCCCTCATTCATCCAAACGATAACCAACATGTCCATTCCGTTTGCCATCAGCGCCCGTCACAAGGGTTTCAACCGTGCCGAGATCGTCGATCAGAACTTCATCGAGTACGTGCAGTTGTGGCGCGGCGACGTGCGCGCTGCGCCGCGTGACAGCGAGGCGGTGTTGCCGGGCAGCGCGCTGGATGCACGCGGATTTCGCGAACTGCTCGAGTCGCAGCTGATCTCGCGTCACCTCGATCTGATGGCGCGCGTGCTGCGCGTGCAGAACAAGGTGTTCTACACGATCGGATCGTCCGGCCATGAAGGCAACGCGATGGTGGCGCGGCTGACCCGGCATACCGATCCGGCGTTCCTGCATTACCGCTCTGGCGGTTTCATGGCCGAGCGTTTTCGCAAGTTGCCGGGAATGGATCCGGTGCTCGATTCGGCGTTGAGCTTCGCGGCCAGCAAGGACGACCCGGCCTCCGGCGGTCGCCATAAAGTGTGGGGCAGTAAGCCGTTGTGGGTGTTGCCGCAGACTTCCACGATCGCCTCGCATCTGCCCAAGGCGCTCGGCACCGCGGTGGCGATCGAGCAGGCGCGACGCATTGGCCATCAGCTGCCGATTCCCGATGACAGCATCACGATCTGCTCGTTCGGCGATGCCTCCAGCAACCACGCCAGCGCACAGACCGCATTCAACACGGCTGCATGGACGGCGTATCAGAAGTTGCCCGCGCCAGTGCTGTTCGTGTGCGAGGACAACGGCATCGGCATTTCGGTGAAGACGCCGAGCGGCTGGGTCGCCAGCAATTTCCAGCATCGTTCCAACCTCGACTATTTCTTCGCCGACGGGCTTGATCTGGCTGAGGGCTACGCGCAGGTGCAGCGCGCGGTGGAGCATTGCCGCATGACGCGCCGACCGACTTTTCTGCACCTGAAGACCACCCGCGTGATGGGTCATGCCGGCACCGATTTTGAGATCGAGTGGCGCAGCATCGAGGAGCTGTTCGCGGTGGAGGCGACCGATCCGCTGCTGCGCTCGGCCGGCATCGCGCTGGAGTCCGGCCTGTACTCGAAGGACGAACTGCTGAGTCTCTACGAAGCCACGCGCAAGCGCTGCTTCGCTGCCGCTGAGGATGCAGACTCGCGGCATCGGCTGACCTCGCTGGCCGACGTGATGAGACCTTTGGCGCCGTACACACCGGCCGCGGTGAAGGCCGAAGCCACGCGTGCGGACTACGCCGAGAAGCGCCTCGCCGTGTTCGGTGGCGAAGCGAAGCTGCCGGAGAACCTGCCACCGCGGCATCTGGCCATCCAGATCGGTCAGACTTTGCACGATCTGCTGGCGAAGTACCCGCAGGCGCTACTGTTCGGCGAGGACGTGGCGCAGAAGGGTGGCGTGTACACCGTCACCAAAGGCCTCAACAAGACTTTCAAGGGCAGTCGCGTGTTCAACACGCTGCTGGACGAGACAATGATTCTCGGTCTGGCCCAGGGCTACGCCAACATGGGCATGCTGCCGCTGCCGGAGATCCAGTATCTGGCGTATTTCCACAACGCCTGCGACCAGATCCGCGGCGAAGCGGCGTCGCTGCAGTTCTTCTCCAACGACCAGTACCGCAACCCGATGGTGATGCGCGTTGCCTCGCTCGGTTACCAGAAGGGCTTCGGCGGCCACTTCCACAACGACAACTCGATCACCGCGCTGCGCGACATTCCCGGTCTGGTCGTCGGCTGCGCCAGCCGTGGCGACGACGCGGCGATGATGCTGCGCACGATGATGGCGCTGGCCAAGGTCGATGGCCGCGTGTGCGCCTTCCTCGAACCGATCGCGCTGTACATGACCAAGGATCTGTACGAGGCCGGCGACGGCCAGTGGCAGTTCGACTATCCGACGCTGGATCAGGCGATGACGTTGGGCGACGGTCGCATCTATCACGAGGCGGCGAATGATCTGGTGATCTTCACGTTCGGCAATGGCGTGCCGATGGCTCTGCGTGCGGCGAAGCAGATCGAAAAAGAGCTCGGCTGGCAGGTGCGCGTGGTCGACCTGCGCTGGCTGGCGCCGCTCAACGACGCGTTCATCGCGGCGCAGGCAAAGACCGCCAAACGCATCCTGGTGCTGGACGAAGGGCGCAAGAGTGCCGGTGTGGGCGAGGGCGTGATCACCGCGATCGTCGAGGGCGGTTACGGCGCCACGCCGTTGCAGCGGGTGGTCGGTGCCGATACGTTCACCCCGCTGGCCGGTGCGGCCTTGCTGGTATTGCCGGGTGAAGCCGAGGTGGTCGCGGCGGCACGAGAGCTGGCCAAGCGCTGAGTCCAGCGACGGGCTCAGTGGTCGCGTTCGCGCGTTTCCATCACATGCAGTCGCGGAAAGCGCGGCGTGTCCGGTGCCACCGTGCCGGCCTGCAGACAGGCACGGTTGCGGCCGTTGAGCTTGGCGTCGTACATGGCATGGTCGGCGCGTTCGATCAGTGACTCCAGGGTGTCGCCATCCTGGCGGATGGCGACACCGATGCTGATGCTGAGCAGCAGCGATTCGTCGTTGGCCGGAATTTCCAGCCGGTGCACGCGCCGGCACAAACGGGTCGCCACATGCATGGCCTGCTGCGGCATGGTGCTGTCGAGCAGGGCGACAAACTCCTCGCCGCCGTAGCGGCCGAGCAGATCGGATGGCCGCAATTCGGTGGCCAGTGCGTTGGCCACGGCGACCAGCGCGCGATCGCCGGTGCTGTGGCCCTGACGATCGTTCAGCAGCTTGAAATGATCCAGATCGAGAAACAGCAGCGCGATCGGCCGCGACGGCCCGTCAGCCAACATGGCGTGGGCGCTCTCGGTCCAGGCGCGGCGGTTGAGGATATGGGTGAGCGCGTCGTGATCGGCCAGTACGCGCACGCTGTCGCGGTCGTGGCGAAAGGTGAGTGCACGATCGGCCAGACCCAGCGACAGCACGACCGCCTCGAACGCACCGCCGGCCAGGCTGGCGTCGTTGAGCCAATCCAGCTCGGGCAGTGCGCCGTTGACCTGGGCGTTGGTCATCGCGGTGAGCAGCAGCAGCGGTGTCCAGCCGGCCAGAAAGAACCATGCCTGTCGCGAGCCGCGCGCTGCGGCGACGATAGCTGCGACCAACAGCAGCGCAGCTCCTATCATCAGCAGCGGATTGAGCAGGAGCTGCGCCACCTCGATCAGCAGCGCGATATGGCTGCTGCGCATCAGCACCAGTTGGATCATGCCGACTGCCAGCGCCATGATCGGCACCCGCAACAGCGGTGCGTAACGGTGCAGCTCGCAGAACCGCATCATGAACAGCGAAGCGAATGCCACCGACAATGCCACGGCCGCCGGCCCGGCCAGCGGCGCCATGCCGGACAGCCAGCTCCATTCCAGCGGATGGAACATGAAGCCAGTCTCGATGCCCTGAATCAGCATGTAGCAGAAGATGTAACCGGCGTACCACGCATAGGTGACGTCGCGCAGCATCAGCGCGAAACACAGCGCCATCAGCACCATCGCCAGCATCACCGCAAAGCAGGCGCCGGCGAGCACCAGCCATTGCGCATCTTGCTGCAGATACTCGTTCCGCGGCTGCAACTGGAATCGCACCGGCGCACTCAGCGTCGTTGACGGCTCGAAGCGGAGCACGATCGGCGCGGACCCCGGCACCGCAGCAGGCACCTGCCATGCCAGCCTGCCGTGACCGTGGGGCGAAGCGCTGAAGTCGTCCAGCGCCAGCGGCTGCACCTCACCCGTTCCATACACGGTGACTGTGCCCAGCGGCGGTGGATAGATCGTCAGCACCCGCTCACTATTGTCCCAGGGCGGCTGTGCCACGATGACCACCCAACTGCCGCTGGTGCTGCGCGGAAACCGCTGTAACAGGGACGGATCGAAACTCTTCAGCCGGCCGGAACGGTAGTCGGCCAGTACGGTCTGCGCCGTGTCGTCGGCGCGAGCTTCGCGCCAGGCGCCATTCAACGGAGTGGCCGCATGCGCGATGCCCATCCCCAGCCACAGCAAACCGAGCACAAAACCGCACCATGATCGCCATGGGCGACCCGGTACCGGTGTTGTGAGCAGCCTCTCCATTCGCCTCTCCCCCTATTTTGCAGTCTCGATCGAGACTGCAAATGAGCGATGTCTACATGCGTCGAATCCAACGATATGCATTTATCCCGCTGGCCTGCCTCCGCCAGTCATGTGTCTCTTCGGCTCGCTGCCG
>DASZCB010000689.1:0-7303 GCA_035943575.1 Rhodanobacter sp.
GAGCAGGTCCTTGATGAGCGCTTCGCGGTGTTGGGTAAGGTAGAAGTGATCGCCATCGAAGCTGTGACAGGAAAAATCGTGCGTCGCCCATCGATCCCAGGCCAGAACCTTGTCCGGGCGAACATGGACATCACTGGACCCGACATACGCCGTAATCGGAAAGCGAACGTCGCAGCCGTCGGGTACAAAGTATCCGTCGATGAGATTGAAATCCGCGCGTAGTGTAGAAAATACCATCTCAAGATATTCGGAATGCCCAAGAATTTCCTTCGGGGTACCGCCGAAACCTTCCAGTAGCCGCAACAACTCGGCGTCGCCCAAATTGGCTCGCGATTTGTCCCTACGACACAGATGCGGCGCGGAACATGCCGATACAAAAAGGTGCTGTGGAACGGCCAACCGGCGTTCGTGCAACTGCCGGGCCAGTTCGAAACCGACCACGGCGCCCAAGCTGTGGCCAAAGAACGCAAAAGGCAGGTCCAGAGGCAACGCCTCCATCAGCATGCCTGCCAGTGTGCGCAATTGATCCACAGGTTTTTCGGTTATACGCGTTTCTCGTCCCGGGATCGTTACAGCCCATACCTCCGTATCTGGGAAGAAGTACCTACGCCACTCTCGAAACAGGGAGGCCCCACCGCCGGCATGATGAAAACATATCAAGCGGCGACGAGCGTAAGGGCTTTCGCCAAAGCACTTGAACCAGCGGTTGGGGCACGTCACATTCGTTCGCATATTCACTTCCACAGCCAATATTTCTACCTGGTGCACGCACATACCGTGCACTTGGCCCTCCCCTGCCCCTCAACTCCCGGCGTGCGCCAGCACGATGTCATTCTGGCGCTTCCTTACCGCGGTCCAGATTCGCCAAAAATACAATGCGCCGATGATGCCCTCGAATATCGAGCCGACCACCCAACACGTTGGCAGGAAACTGGCGTCTCCAACATGTCCGAGGGTAATCACGTAAATTGTCGGAATGCTGAGCACCCACATCAGCACCAGTCGGGTAACGAATAAAAACCTTGTCAGTCCAAAGCTTTCAAGAATGGCGGACCCTGTCATGGCGAAGGTGAATGCCAGCGAATAGGTCCATAGCACACGCGAGGTCGCGACGGATGCCTGCTGAATTTCCACGGGCTTGTCGAGCAGGCCGAACGGATTCAGCAAGAGTTCCGGCGTAGCTATTTGGAAAAACGAAATGACGACAACATACATCAGCTCGATGGCCAGGGTGACAAAGATAATCTTTGGAATCTGCGGATAATCATTCTCGCCGATGGCATTGCCGCACAAGACACTGCAGCCGACGCCCAAGCCAAGCAGCGGGACGATGCCGATGTAGTTCACCGTCAAGTTGACGTTGTTGGCGGCAAGCGCAATCGATCCGAGCCCGGCAATAATCCAGATAAATGCCGCATTGCCGAGATTGTCGATACCCGCGGAGACGCCCAGGGCGAAGCCCTTTCTGATACGCGACAGCAAGTCGTGAAGATTGAGACCAGTACGTTTGAAAATTAATCCATGCAGGTTGACCCAGACTTCGCGTGGCATGCAAAACACATAGCAAGCCAGGATCACCAGCGTGCTGATCAACGTACTGATACACGAGCCGCGCATGCCAAGCTCAGGCAACCCGAACTTGCCGAATACCAGCCCGATGGTCATGAAAACTTCCACGACCTGGCTGATCAGTCCTACAACCAGGGTGATACGCGTATTGCCGATGCCATTGAAATAAGACGAAAGCGACATGTTCAAGGTCATGACGCCGCCGAAATAAGCCGACCAATACAAGAACTGCGATTCCAGATGGGTAATGGCTGGAGGGCGGTTGCTCATGAAAGGAATCAGCTCGATGAGCGGGGCCATCAGCATCAGGATCACCGCGAGCACGATGCCGATAAAAATCCCGACCGCAGCCTGGTAGGCCGCCGCCCCGTACCCGGACCGCCCATACGCCTGCGCCACGCACGACCTTGAAAACCCCACCAGTGCGGCGAAGAAGCCAACGATCGCCATCGAGGTATAAATGGCCGGACCAGAAGCCGCCAACGTATCGCTCGAATATCTCGCCAGGCAGATTCGATCGACCAGCATCATGAGTAAATTGCCGACCATCGACCCCATCAATGGAATGGAGACGTTCAAGATTCGCCGGGCTATTCGAAAATCAAAACCAACGCTATTCAGATTCAATGCGATACCCCTTGATATGCAACTCTTTGGCTACTGGTAATCAACCGATTAGGTACGCAGTTTGAGTCGCACTGGTATTGCACTGGGGCCTACGAAGAAATTCATCACTTGCTCGACCGGTGGCGCATTTGTATCCAGTTCCAATTCAAAATTACGCATGATCATCGACACCACCACCTTGATCTCGGTCAGCGCCAGGAAACGACCAGGACATAGACGCGCACCACCGCCGAACGGAAAAAGTTTGCGCGTAGGGTCATCGTCCCTCTGCGGCTTTTGCTCGAAGATCCAACGTTCCGGTCGAAATAACTCATTCTGCGGAAACTGCGCTTCGTCCAGACCCTCGCCCACGGTCGCCACGAAGATGCCCGTATCCTTGGGGATAAAAGTCTCGTCGACGACGCAGTCGGCATTGCTGGCAAGCCCGATAAAGGGCGCAACGGATCGTAGCCGCTGAGTCTCGTTATGGGCTGCTTCAAGGTAGTGAAACTGCTTCATCATTTCCCATTCGTTCGCCAGCGGAGCGCCTCCGAGCACCGCGTCGACTTCGGCCGTCAGCGCGGCAGCGGCAGCGGGATTCTGCGCCAGCAAATTGATCATCCACGCAATCGAGTTACCGGTCGTATCTTCGCCGCCGATCACGCTCAGGATGGCATTGCTGATGAGCTCCTGATCGGTGAAGTCCGATTCCGGGTCCTCGCTCGCAACGATCATTGCCTCCAGCATATTTGCGGGCTTTTGTTGCAGATGCGCCTCTTGCTTCATGCGCTCGCGAGTGTTCTTGATGAACCCCTCAACCGCCTGTTCGACCTCGACCGCCGACTTGTCGGCCGCACGATCGACCGGCAGCTTGAAATAGCGCCAGTAGTCGAAAAGTGCCGTGGTGCGATTGCCCAGACGCTGGAACAGATTGTCGATATTGCGTTGCAGCCGATTGTCGTCATCGTTGACCGCATCGATGTCATGTCCCATGGCGATGCCCACGATGATATCGAGCGCCAAGGCTTTCAGGTCGCGACGCAAGTTGACCGGCTTGCCGGCCGCCACTGTGGTCTTCCAGCGCTGCAGCATGCGATCTGTCATGAAGACCATCGTGGGGAAGAAGTTTCGCACCACCTCGGCATTCAGGCCGCCCATGACCAACTTGCGCTGCTTGCGCCAATCTTCGCTCTCTGCCGTAAAGACACCGCCGATCTTCAGCTCGCCCATGATCGCCTTGAGGCTGCGGGTCCGCCTGAAACCATCGGGGCGCTCACGTAGCAAGTTACTGACGACGGTGCGATCCGAGACGATTACCATGGGATTGCCAAAAACAGTGACGCGGAAAATCGGCCCGAACTCGCGAACCCATTGGGTAAGCGTCATATGCAATTGACGCCCAGTCACTTGCATCAGATTGCCGACAAATGGCTGGCCCTTGGGGCCTGGCAAGTCGGCAATCGTGCGTGAATATTTGAGTTCGCCGGCGTTTTCGGCATCCAATTCAGGGACTAACGTATTTGAATCCATGATGATTTTCCTGAGCGTAGGTGTGTCGTTCCCGAACATGTTTCATTGCAACTATTTACTGGTAAATAGCAACTCCCCGCTTGGGGCATCGCGTTTGATCTTGCCTGAAATTTCGCGCGCCAATTTTTTGATGTGCGGCGGCTTCACTATCGAAAAATGACTGCCGCCGATACTCGTCACTTCAAGCCGTGCCCCAAGCAAATCGCTCCAGCCAAGCGCCATGTCTTCCCCCTCATAACGGTCTGCTGCGAAGAAGTTGACGGTCACTGCTGCGGGCGGCGCCCGGTAGGTTTGAGCCGCCTTGGCACCCGCCTGGTAGAGAGCCAGTATGCGTTTGACCAGTGCCATATCGAGAGAGGCCGGCAGCAACGCCTCGCGTCGACACACGGCGATCATGGCGTCGCTGTCTTTACTGTCTGCCAGTGCGATCAACTCGTCGTAGGCAGGATGTTGTCTAGCATCGGCGACCTCCGGATGTTGATCGACGACCCAGTTCAACAGCGCTCGGCATTCGTCGTATTCATCGGCATGGCCTGCGTGCCATTGAGCATGCAAGAAATGGCTGCTGCCGGTATCGATCATGCCGACGAAGTCGACGACCTCGCCTGCGGCAAGCAATTGATGAGCGATTTCATACGCGATCATGCCGCCCAGCGACCAGCCGGCGATCTGGTACGGGCCAGAGTCCTGGACCTGTCGCATGGCCTCCAGGTAGGTGGCCGCCATGTTGGCGATGCTGGTATGTGGTGTCTCGTCCATCGCAAAGCCGCTGGCCGCCAAGGCATAGACCGGCTGTTCGGCATCCAGATACCGCGCTAGGTCAAACGCATACTGAACTTCCCCGCCAATGGGGTGAATCAGGAACAGCGGCGTCAAATGGCCTTGGGGTCGGATGGGGACAAGATTCGAATGCCGAGACTCCGTCTTGCTTGAATCAATGAAGGCAGCCAATGCACCCAGGGTTGGATACGAAAACAGATGGCGTAATTCCATTTCAATGGCAGCGCGGTTGCGCAATTGCGAAACCATCTGTACCGCCAACAAAGAGTGGCCGCCCAGCCTGAAGAAATCGTCAAACACACTGACCTGTCCCACCTTCAGAACGTCGGCCCAGATATCGGCGATGACCTGCTCGGTCGCCGTACGCGGCGCGTCATACATGGCTTCGCTTTGGGTGAGATCCGGCGCCGGGAGTGCCTTGCGGTTCACCTTGCCGTTTACCGTCAGCGGCAGCGCCGTTAACACCACGTAAGCACTGGGCACCATGTAGTCCGGCAGCCGCTGCGCCAGGCTGGCACGGTAGACTGCCAGCAGCACAATCTCCTGCTCACGATCTCGCGGCGCCTGTGTCGGCACCACGTAGGCCACCAGCCGCTTCTCGCCCGGTGCGTCTTCGCGCAGCGCCACCGCCGCCGCCTGCACATCGGCCATACCGGATAACTGCTGTTCGATCTCGCCCAACTCGATCCGGAAACCTCGCAGCTTCACCTGCTCGTCTCCGCGCCCCAGGAATTCCAGCTCGCCATCGGCCCGGTATCGAACCAGATCACCGGTGCGATACAGACGCGCTCCCGGTTCGCCGGTGAAGCGGTCGATCACAAAACGCTCATCGGTCAGTGTCGCGCGACCCAGGTAACCCCGCGCCACTCCCTTGCCCCCGATGTACAGCTCACCCACGCTACCGATCGGCTGCAACTGCATGCCCTCGCCAAGCACATACAGCTGGGTGTTGCCGATCGGCCGCCCGATCGGCGCTGCCACGCCGTCCAGCGTCTCCAGCACCGCCGCATCCGACAGCCGCCACACGCTGCAGCCCACCGTCGTCTCGGTCGGACCGTACTCGTTCACGAAGGTCGCCGCCGGCAGCAACTCACCCTTCCAGCGGCGCAATATCGCCAGGCTAAGCTGCTCGCCACCGACCACGATGCAATGTGCCGCCTCACCCGCCTTGCCCGTCTCATCTACTGCTTCGGCCTGGTCCAGATAGGACAACGCCTCCAAATGCGCTGGCGTGATCTTGAACAACCAGGCCGCCCCGGATGCAAACAAGCGCGCCGATAGTTGCGGCAATGTCCGCTCGTCATCCGCCAGTAAAACCACCGACTTGCCCACCAGCAACGGCGGCAGCACGGTCGTCACCGTCGCGTCGAAACCCAGCGGCGAGCTCACCACCGAACCGGCAATGCCTTCGCCCAAATACTCGCGTATGGCGTACCCCACGTAGTTCAACAGTGAGCCGTGCGCCACCATCACGCCCTTCGGTTTGCCGGTCGAGCCTGAGGTATAGATCACATAGGCCAGATGAGTTGGCTGCGCGGAATGCTCCAGGTTGCCGTCCGCGTAGACACGCAACGCCTCAGCGTCGCTGTCCAGGCAGAACACAGGCAAGCCTGGCAACGCCGGTACATGGTCCAGCACATGCTCTTGCGTCAGGACCACCATGGGTTTGGCGTCGGTCAGAATCGTCGCCAGCCGTTCCGGCGGATAGGCCGGATCCAGCGGCAGGTAAGCGCCGCCCGCTTTCAGAATGCCGTACAGCCCAACCATCATGTCCAGGGAGCGCTCGACGCATAGACCGACCAGCACATCCGGCCCCACGCCCAAACTGCGCAGATGACGCGCCAAGCGATTGGCCCGCACATTGAGTTCTGCGTACGTCAATGACTCGCCTTCGCACACCACAGCCACCTGACTCGGGCTGCGTGCCACCTGCACTTCGAACAGCTGATGCAACGTCTGCGTGTCAGGCCGGATATCCGGATAGACGGTGGCGGTATTGTTGAATGTAGCGAGCAACTGCTGACGTTCGGCGTCACCGAGCATCGCCAGCTCGCCGACGGCGCCGTTTGGATTGGCTACGATCGACTGCAGCAAACGGGTGAAATGACCCGCCATGCGTTCGATCGTACTCGCCTCGAAAAGGTCGGTGCTGTATTCGAAATTGCCTTGCAAGCCATCTGGGCTTTCGGCCAACGTCAGCGTGATATCGAACTTGGCCGTCGTACCTTCGCTCTCCAGCACGTTCATCGACAGACCCGGCAAGACCAATTCGTCTATCGGCATGTTCTGCAGTACCAGCATGACCTGGAACAGTGGCGTGTGGCTGGCATGGCGTTCCGGCTGCAAGGCTTCGACCAGTTGCTCGAACGGCACATCCTGGTGCGCGTACGCATCCAGCGTGTTCCGTCGCACTTGCCGCAGCAGACTGTTGAAATCGGCCGCGAGATCCACCTGCGCACGCAACACCAGTGTGTTGACGAAAAAGCCGATCAGCGGCTCGATGTCGGCGCGGTTGCGATTGGCGATCGGTGTGCCGATGCAGATGTCGCTTTGGCCCGAGTAACGCGCGAGCAGTACGTTGAAGGCCGCCGACAACGTCATGAACAACGTGCTCTGCGCTTGACGGCTAAACGACTGCAAACCGGAACTCAATGCCGTCGGGACCACGAACGATACCAGCGCCCCAGCATGGCTCGGCCGTGAGGGCCGTGGTCGGTCCGTGGGCAAGGTCAGCAGGCTCGGGCTGTCGGCCAGCTGCTGTTTCCAATAACTCAACTGCTGTTCCAGCACGTCCCCGCTTAGCCATTGCCGCTGCCAT
>DASZCB010000690.1:0-5317 GCA_035943575.1 Rhodanobacter sp.
GATCGCCGGTGACGCGGTCGATCACGCTGCCGTTTTCTGCGGCATGCTCCTCGAATTCGCCGAACGCGTCGGCGCTGAGCAGCTCGGCCCACAGGTAACTGTAGTACCCGGCTCCGTAACCGCCGGCGAAGATGTGGCTGAAGCCGTGCGGGAAGCGTTGCCATGCCGGCGGATGCAGCACAGCGACCTGCTTGCGCACACTCTCCAGCACAGCCAGCGTGCGGGCGCCTTCGGCGGGGTCGTAGTCGAGGTGCAGCAGGAAATCGAACAGCGCGAATTCCAGCTGACGCACCAGAAACAGGCCCGCGTGAAAATGACGCGCGGCGAGCATGCGATCGAACAACTCATCCGGCAACCGCTCGCCGGTTTCGTAGTGGCGCGCGAACAGATCCAGCGCCTGACGGTTCCAGCCGAAGTTCTCCATGAATTGACTGGGCAGTTCCACCGCGTCCCACTCGACGCCATCGATACCGCCGATCGATGGCAGCGCGATCTCGGTAAGCAGGTGGTGCAAGCCGTGGCCGAATTCGTGGAACAGGGTCAGCACGTCGTCGTGGGTGAGTAGCGCCGGCTTGCCTTCGGTGGGTGGCGCGAAGTTGCAGGTAAGGAAGGCCACCGGCAACTGCAGGCCTGCACCTTCAGGATCGACGCCATCGTCGAAACGGGCACGGCAGACATCCATCCACGCACCACCGCGCTTGCCGTTGCGCGCATACAGATCGACGTAGGCGCCAGCGAACACACGACCACCCGCATCGCGTACGTCGTAGTAGCGCACGTCCGGATGCCACACGTCGACGCCGTCACGTTGCGCCAGCGCGATGCCATAGAGCTTCTCGGTGAGCCCGAACAGGCCATCGATCACTGCCGGCAGCGGGAAGTATGGCTTGAGCTGTTCCTCGTCCAGCGCGTACTGCTGCTGGCGCAATTTCTCCGAGGCGTAGCCGATGTCCCACGATTCGAGGTTGTCGAGCTTGAGTTCCGTGCGGGCGAATTCGCGCAAGGTGGCGAGTTCGCTCTGCGCGACCGGTTTGGCGCGCGCGGCCAGATCGTGCAGAAATTCCATCACCTCGGTCGCTGACGTAGCCATCTTGGTCACCAGCGATTCCTCGGCCGCGTTGGCGAAGCCGAGTAGCTGCGCGGCCTCGTGACGCAACGCCAGGATCTGATCGATGCGCGCGCCGTTGTCGAATTTGCCGGCGTTCGGGCCCTGATCGGAAGCGCGCGTCTGGTACGCCCAATACACCCGCTCGCGCAGACCGCGGTTGTCGGCATAGCTGAGCACAGCCTGCACGCTGGGTTGTTTTAGCGTCACCAGATAGCCGTCCAGATCCTGGTCCTCGGCGTACTGGCGCAGCACCGCGCGGCCGGATTCGGGGATGCCGGCGAGATCACGCTCATCGCTGACGTGCTCGTGCCACGCCTCGCTGGCGTCCAGCACGGCGTTGGAGAATTCGGTGGAGAGTTTCGACAGCGCCACGCCGATTTCGCGATAGCGCGAGCGTGCCGGCTCTTCCAGCGCTACGCCGGACAGCTTGAAGTCACGCAGCGCGTGTTCGACCAGCGCGCGCTCCGGCCGCGGCAGGGTGGCGAAATCCGGCGCATCGGCCAGCGCCTGCACGGCGGCATACAGACCACGGTTCTGGCCCAGCTCGATCGCGTGATCGGTGAGCTTTTCCTCGGCTGGCCCGTAAACCTTGCGCAGCGCCTCGCTGTCGGCCACCGAATGCAGATGCGAGACCGGCGCCCAGGCGCGCGCAAGCCGCTGCTCCAGCCGCTCCTGGGTCAGCATCACGGTCGCGAAATCGCGCGGCGCGCCGGGCGCGATGAGCGCGTCGATGCCGGCGCGGTAGTCGGCCAGGATCGCATCGATTGCCGGCTCGACCTGCTCGGGGCGGATCTGCGAGAACGCCGGCAGCTTGTCATCGGCCAGTAGGGGATTATCGTGGGTCATGAATGCTCCTTGATGTTGCCAGCGTGGCGATCAGCACGGCCGAAATCAAGCGCACCGTGCGATCCGGCGCGCGTACGGACGCGGCTTGCAGGATCCGGTGTAACCATGCCGTTTTGTCATGGATCGCACCGTAACCTTGTTGCCATGTCGCCACCGGATATCACCGCGCTGCTTGCGCGCAGCTCCATGTTTGCGCAACTGGATGCCGCTGCGCGTGAAGCGCTCGCACGCGAGCTGGTGTGGCTGGGCCTGCCCGGCGGGCGGCCGTTGTTCAAATCCGGCGAGGCGGCCGATGCGCTGTATCTGCTGAAAAGCGGCAGCCTCGGCGTATTCGACGATGGGCTGTCGGAGGAAGCGGCCGAACTGGTTCAGCTGATCGCCGCCGGCGAATGCGTGGGGGCGCTCAGTCTGCTCGGTGGGGAGCGGCGCACCCGCACGGTACGCGCATTGCGCGATTCCGAACTGCTGCGGCTCGATCGCCAGGCCTTCGAGACGCTGCTCGGCCGCTACCCGCACGCCATGCTGGGTGTGGCGCGGGTAGCGATTGAACGGCTGCTGCAACGCGACCGCGGCGTGGACCGGCCCGGCCTGCCGCGCACGTTCGCCATCCTGCCGATCGATCAGGCAGTGCCGGCCCGTGTGCTGGCGATGCAGCTGGGCCAGGCACTGGAAAGTTACGGCAGCTGCGCGGTGATCGACGGCGAGCTCGGTGCCGGCCGCAGCAGCGACTGGTTCGCCGAGCGCGAGGCGCAGTTGCGCTTCGTGATCTATCTGGATGCGAGCGGTGACCCGCTGTGGCGGCAGCGCTGTCTACGCCAGGCTGACGTGTTGCTGCTGCCGGCGCTGGCCGCACAGACGGCACGGCCGTGGCCGGAGTCGGCCCTGCTGGATCCGCAGCGTACCGGCCACCGCGCGCGCCATCTGCTGTTGCTCCATGCCGGCCATCAGGTCAGTCTCGGTTCGGCGCAGCGCTGGCGTGCACCGTTCAACGGTGAGCTGCGCCATCATCATGTCTGCGGCGGCGCCGATATGGCGCGGCTGGCGCGACTGGTCAGCGGGCATGGCCGTGGGTTGGTGCTGGCCGGCGGAGGTGCGCGCGGACTGGCGCATCTGGGCGTGCTGCGCGCACTTCATGAAGCCGGCCACGTCTTCGATGCCGTCGGCGGCACCAGCATCGGCGCGATCATCGGTGCCGGTGTGGCCTGCGGCTGGGAACTCGATGCGATGACGGAAACCTTCCGTCGCGCGTTCGTGCAGGGCCGGCCGCTGTCGGACTGGACGCTGCCGCTGGTGGCAATGACGCGCGGCCGGCGCGCATCGCTGATGCTGCGGCGCGCGTTCGGCGCACTCGAGATCGAGGATCTGCCGCTGCCGTATTTCTGCGTATCCACCCGCCTCTCCGGCGGCGGTATGGCGGTGCATCGGCACGGTCCGCTGTGGCTTTGGCTGCGCGCATCCAGCGCGATTCCCGGCGTGCTGCCACCGGTGCTGCACCAGGGCCGCGTGCATGTCGACGGTGCGCTGGTCAACAACCTGCCGACCGACGCGATGGCCGCCGACGGCATCGCCCATATCACCGCGCTGGACATCCGCGCCGACATCGCGCTGCTCACTACCGCCGAGGAATCGGCCACGCCGCCGCTATGGCGCTTGCTGCTGCAGCGGCGACAGGACATCCGCCGACCCGGCCTGGTCTCGACCCTGATACGCGCCGGCATGGTCAACGGCGAGACGGCCAGCGAGCAGCGCCGCCAGCGCGCCGACCTGCTGATCACGCCACCGCTGGAACACATCGGCATGCTCGACTGGAAGGATTGGCAGCGCGCAGTGGACGCCGGCTACCGGCACGCGCTGCAGGTACTGGAGGCGCAGGCACGCACCGGCGGCACGTAGGGTAAGGCAGAGTGAGGCAGACAACGCGTCGCTCGCTGCGCAAGCATGCTCGCGGCTACCATGCGCGGATGACTTCTCTACGCAGCTACAAAGGCATCGCGCCCACCCTCGGCGCGCGCGTCTACATCGACCCTGCCGCCAGCGTGATCGGCGACGTGGTGCTCGGCGACGACGTCTCTATCTGGCCCGGCACGGTGCTGCGCGGCGACGTCAACTACATCCGCGTCGGCGCCCGCACCAGCATCCAAGACGGCAGCATCGTGCACGTCGCCCATGCCGGCCCGTACGGCCCGGGCTTCCCGTGCATGATCGGCGAGGGCGTCACCATCGGCCATGCAGCGGTAGTGCACGCCTGCACCATCGGCGACTACTGCCTGATCGGCATGCACGCCAGCGTGCTCGACGGCGCGGTGGTGCAGAAGTACGGCTTCGTCGGAGCCGGCGCGCTGATCCCGCCGGGCAAGGTGGTCGGCGAGCGCGAGCTGTGGCTGGGCAACCCGGCGAAGTGCGTGCGCCTGCTCAGCGACCGCCAGATCGAGCAACTGCACTACTCGGCCGATCACTACGTGCGCTTGAAAGACGAGTACCTAGCAGCCGTCTAATGGCGCCGCACCGCGTGCCACGCTGACGCTGCTCGCGCCATCACTTGCCCGGCACGCGCGCGATGGCCTCCTGCTGGATGCGCTCGGCTTCCGCTTCGTGCCGCTTCGTTTCGATGTTGCGCGCCGCGGAAAGTTTGCCGCCAAGCAAGGCCAGCGTGAAGTTGTTGCTGTCGAACTCGCGCAGCAGGTCGATTTCGCGGCGCGCCTCGTCCAGATCGTTCTGGTTGATGGTGCGCTCGATCTCCGCCGAGGCGCGCGGAAATGATTCGCGCAGAGCTTCCTGGGCAGTCACGTTGTTCGGCTCCAGCTGCAGAACGCTGAGGTAGAACTCGTAGGCATTGCTGCCGGCCGGCGCGATCAGGCGGTTGTCGTGGATCGCGTCGCGGGCCAGCCCAAGCAGAATGTGGCTGCCGCTCTGCGCGTCGTCACCGGATGCGTCACCGGATGGCGTTGCAGCGATGTTCGGCGCCGCGTTCGCGGTGGCATGGCTGTACCAGTAGATGCCGCCGGCGGTAGCCAGTACCAACAAGGTGACGAGCACAAGCGCGTGGCGACGCGACGCGACGGAGAGAATACGAAACATGGCACCTGCTGCATGGACTGGAACCGCGCACGGGAGCGGCCGTCGTCGGCACGGCATCCCAGCGGATGCCGCCACGGTAGCCATGTCATGTTTCAGTCATATGGCACGGCGTCAGCCGATTGCCGTCGTCGCCATTGCCGCGACGACGGCACTCTCCACATCAGACCGGCTCAGCGGCCAGTCTGGTCAAGCCGGCTCACCAGCCCAGCACGGCATTGCCGTTGTCGGGCGAGCCGTCTGGATGGCTGAACCAGAACACGCTGTTCTGCTGGTCGCGGCAACCGT
>DASZCB010000691.1:0-5069 GCA_035943575.1 Rhodanobacter sp.
AGCACGCAAAGAGAAAGTGACTCGGGCGCCTACGGCGCACGAAAGCTCTTCGCTTCAAACAAACATCCAGAGAACAAGAGCCATCGCGACTGAAGTCGCTCCCACAGGCGCTTACAATGGTCCACCCTCGCTCCATGGCACCTCGATGACCGAACCCGTACGCCTCGCCAAACGTGTCGTCGCGCTGACCCAGTGCTCGCGGCGCGAGGCCGAGCAATACATCGAGGGTGGCTGGGTGCGCGTGGACGGCATCGTGGTGGAAGAGCCGCAGTTCATGGTCGACACGCAAACCGTCGAACTCGACCCCGGCGCCCAGCTGATTACCACTGAACCGGCCACCCTCGTGCTGCACAAACCAGTCGGCTACGACGCCGGCAACGGCCCGAACCCGGCCAGTGCACTGGTCACGCCGGAGACGCGCTCACCCGACGATGCATCCGGCGTGCGGCCGCTGAAGCGGCATCTGCAGCGCCTGACCACGCCGTTGCCGATGCCGACCAGCGCGAGCGGCCTGCTGATCTTCACCCAGGACTGGCGCGTTACCCGCAAGCTCACCGAGGACATTGAGCGAGTCGAGCAGGAGTTCGTCGTCGATGTCGAGGGCACGCTGATCCCGAACGGACTGGCCCTGCTCAATCATGGCCTCCGCTTCAACAATTACGCGATGCCACCGATCAAGGTCAGCTGGCAGAGCGAGCAACGGCTGCGTTTCGCGTTCAAGGTACTGCAGCCGACCCAGATCGAGCCGATGTGCAACGCGGTCGGCCTCAAGGTGCTGGCGATGAAGCGCCTGCGCGTGGGTCGCATCCCGCTGTCCAAGCTGGCACCGGGGCAATGGCGTTACCTGGCTCCGCACGAACGCATCTGAATATCCTTCGTTCGCCGCCAACCCCTCTATCGTTCGCCGGACTCTGCCCAACAGCCATCGGAACGGCTTAGACTTGCCTGCGCGTCACACATCGCCATCAGCCACCCACCCCGCGGAGAACAGTATGAGCAAGGGTTTGGATTCAAAGAAAAGCGAAAAGAAAAAGCCGGCTAAGACCATGAAGGAGAAGAAGGCCGCCAAGCAGGAAAAGAAAAAGAACAAGTGACCGGCTCGCCTTTCTAGGCGAGTACGTGCCGGGCAGCGTCCATGCCCTGTCCGGCACGGGTCAGTTCGTTCAGTACTGGCCCATGTAATCCCGCTTGCCGATCTCGATGCCGTTGTGACGCAGCAGCGCGTACGCAGTGGTGACGTGGAAGAAAAATTGCGGCAGGCCGTAGCTCAGCAGATAGGCCTGGCCGTCGAACCGGCGCTCCTTCGGCGTACCGGGACGAGTGACGATCTCGCGCTGTGCGCTACTGTCGAACTGTGCCGGCGGGAAGCCATCGATGAAGCCGATCGTGCGGGCGATCAGGTCGCGCAGTTCCGCGAAGGTCTGCTCGCTGTCGTCGTACTTCGGCACCTCGGCACCGGCCAGTCGCGCCGACACGCCGCGCGCGAAATCGCAAGCGATCTGCACCTGCTTGCTCAGCGGAAACATGTCCGGAAACAACCGTGCCTGGGTCAACGCGGTCGGTTCGATACCCTTCCCCGCTACATGCGCCTCGGCCTTGGTCAGGATCGTGGCAAGGCCACCGAGCATCTGCTTGAAGACGGGAATGGCAGTGGTGTACATGGCGTCGGTCATGGGCTTTCCTTTGAGGTATCGGTCAAGTGATCGACACAGTGTAGCCCTGCCGTACCCCATAGCCGATGCATGGCTACGCGCCCAGCTCATTCCATTACGCGAAACGAGGTAGTGCTACCGGTTGGCGCGCGCAACATCGATCGCGGCACGCGGCATGACATGCCTTTGGCAGATACATCAGGAAGTTGGCAGCTCAAGGATGACGGGTACGCCACGCAGCCAGTGCGGCCTCATAACGTTCAAGTGCCTCTTCGTAGACATCGAACACGCAGCGTGCACAACCTTCACCACAGCAGTCGGCTGCATCCGGTTCGATCGGACGTAGCGGTTGTGGATCATCGATATCAACGGCGTCGTCGCTCATCGGGCTAGCAGTTCCTGTCTGCAGCAGGTTCGGTCACATCACGACCTCATGGTTCATCTGCGTGGTGTCGTGCTGAATGGTGCTGCCAATCGGGGCGCATCTCAAGCAAGTCATGCAGTGATGGCCTGCTTGTCGAGCATTGGCAGATCGCCCTGTGGCTGCGAAGATCCGTCGACAGCCGCTACCCCGGTATACACATGATGCGAATTGACAGCGACTCCGGAACACGACGGCTCACCCCGTGGTACGGCGTATGGATGGCCGTCATTGCCAGCGTGCTGGCTGGCTGCGGCATGCAGGACGTACAGCCACAGCGCAATGCCGAACACTATCGCGTGGTTGGCTATGACACGATCAAGAACGATATTGCCCCGGAGGATGTCGACAAGATCGATACGCTGATCTTCGCGTTCGCCAGGCTCGTCGACGGCGAGGTCATACTCCCACCGGCCGATGCCATGCATCTGCATCAACTCGTCGCGCTGAAAGCCGCACATCCGCAGCTCAAGGTGGTGGTTTCCGTGGGTGGCTGGAGCATCGACGGCTTCTCCGATGCGGCCAGCACGGCGGCGAACCGACAACGTTTCGCCGACAGTGCGGCCCAATTGCTGACAGCGAACGATGCCGATGGACTTGATGTCGATTGGGAATATCCGGGACACGCTGAAGCCCACATCAAGGCCAGTGCGCAGGACCGCGGCAACTTCACGCTCTTGCTGAAAGACCTCCGCAAGACGCTCGATCGGGCAGGCAGCGCCCGCGGTCGCCGTGATGCCGACCATTACACGCTGAGCATTGCGGCCGCCGACAGCGTATTCGTCAGCGGCATCGACATAGCCGCGGTCGAGCCCAGCCTCGACTGGTTCAATTTGATGACCTACGACTTCGTCAATTCGTTGACGCCGACGACCGGCCATCATACCGGGCTGCGCACCTCAACATATGCACCGAGCGACGCGCGCAGCACAGACAAGGCAGTACAGCAGTTTCTCGCCGCTGGTGCGCCCTCACAAAAATTGCTGATCGGCGTGGCGTTCTACAGCCTAGAATTCGCCGATGTACCGCCTGCACATGACGGCCTGTATCAAGCTTATGGGCACTTCCAGAGTAGGTATCCGTGGCCGCAGCTAAAAGCTGATTTCATCAACCGTAGCGGTTATATCCGTTACTGGGATGAAGTGGCCCAGGCGCCCTATTTGTGGAACGAAACAACGCACCGCTTCATCAGCTATGACGACCCCCAGTCGATCGCCGCCAAAGCGACCTACGTCAAATCCCACCACCTTGGCGGCATCATGTACTGGGACCAAAGCGAGGATCCGCAAGGCGAGTTGCTCGATGCGATCTGGCACGGTTTGCACTAGGAATGCCCTGAATGGATCAGGGCATTCCTGGGGATGCTCTGATCCATTCTACGTAGGCGGCATGATGTCCAGAAGGCGCGCAGGGTGTGTTGCGCGGCGCAGGGAAGACTGGCCGTCTTGCCAAGCTGCGCGGCGCAGCCTGCGCGCCTTCTGGACATCACCCCATCACTTTGAATTCAATGCGTTGGGGCCGTGATTGTCTGTCCGCACGCCTTCGGTCCGCCGTCTCGACAGACGGCCAGTCTGCCTTCGCCGACGGCCCTGTGGCCTGCGAACAGACAGTCACGGTGACGCCTGCGTAGAATGGACCAGAGCATCCCCGGCTCCGACAATTATTTTGCAGGCTTGCGGAAGCGGTAGATGAACTGGTCGGTGTGACCGCGTATCGATTTGTCGAACACCTTGATCGTGTGTGTATCGTTCGGGTTGCGCAGCACGTTGCTCTCGCCGTCGAACACGAAGCCGGCCGCCTCCACCTGCTGCTTCACGATCGCCGGATCGATCCGGTGCAACGTGTCGGTATCGGCCATGCCGGAACCGGCCGGCGCCACATGATCGATGATCACCCATAGGCCACCGGGCTTGAGCGCATCGAACACCTGCTTGTTGAGCACGGCGGGGTCGACCTTGCCCATGAACTTGTCCGGGTAGTCGTGATAGTTCTGCGAGGTGAATACCACGTCGACTGGTACAGGTGCGCTCAGCTGGTTCGCCGGCTGGGTCAACACACTGACGTTGGCGTAGTGCGGATCGGCGGCGAGCTTCTGCGAACCGACCACGTCGTCGGCAGCCTCTTTCGCGTACTCGTTCGGCCACACCGTGTAGACGTGACCCTGCGGCCCTACGATCGCGCTGAACACGCGGGTGAAATAGCCGCTGCCGGGAATCAGTTCGACCACCTTCTGGCCCGGCTTGACCTCGGCAAACGTCATCACCGAGGCCACCTTGCGCCGCGCATCATTCGATGCATCGGCCGCGCGGGCCGGATCGTTGACCGCCTTCTGCACCGCAGCGTTGATCGCGCCGCCATGCACATCCGAAACATGGGCCAGCGCGACCGCAGGAAGCGCGAGGGCCAACAACACAGCAAGCACAGTCTGACGCATGACGTATCTCCGCAGTGGGCAAGGAGTCGCCAATTGTGCGCTCGATCGACTGCCGCGAACCTGTGCCGCTTGGCATAGTAGCTCGCGCCGTACACCAGCCGATCTTCACCCTCCCGCCGCATGCGCGTATAACGCGACAGGGATGCCGTCCGGTTGGGACGCCATCCCACCGACAGGGAACCATCGCGATGATCCACAGAAAAACGCAGCTGATGCTGGCCATGGCACTGGCTACCTTCGGCAACAGCGCCACCGCCAGCAGCCAGGATGAGGCGATGCTCGGCTTCAGCCGCGACGGCGCCACTGCACAGCACAACCTTGAGCAGCGCTTCGATGCGCAACTCGATCCCGCCGACCAGCGCAACTGGCTCAAGCAGATGTCGTCCGAGCCAAACCAGGTCGGCTCGCCGCACGACAAGGCGAATGCCGAGTTCATGCTGGCGAAGTTTCGCGAATGGGGCTGGGATGCGCACATCGAAACGTTCAGCGTGCTGTATCCCACGCCGAAGAAGGTGGCGCTGGAGCTGCTGGGGCCACACCCCTACACCGCTGTGCTGAAGGA
>DASZCB010000692.1:0-1561 GCA_035943575.1 Rhodanobacter sp.
GGGAAATCGTGGAAGGTCGGCCGGATCGCAGGCTCGTAGTCGGACGCGTATTTCCACATCAGGTCGTAGAGATAGAGCAGCAGGCGGTAGCGCAGGAGGATGAGATCGCGGATGGCGGGCGTCACGCTCTCGTGCATCCAGGGTTCATTGGCGGTGCGGTCATCGTTCCACGAATGGATCGAGAAGCGTGGCATGAAAATGCCGAAGCCGACCCAGCGCACGAACAGTTCTGCATCCGGCTTGGGACCATCGAAGCCGCCGACGTCATGCCCCGTGTTGGAAATGCCCGACAATGCGAGGCCGAGCCCCATCTTCACGTTGTACTTCAGCGTCTCCCAGCTCGTGTAGTTGTCGCCCGACCAGGTCTGCGCGTAGCGCTGCATGCCGGCCGCGCCGGCGCGGCTGACCAGGAACGGACGCCTGTCCGGCGCATGCGCGACCTGTGCCTCACGCGACGCGCGCATCATCAGCAAAGTCTGGAGCGGCTTCGATTCAATCGCCGCGCCCGCATGACAGCGCGCGGCGGGGCTGACGATCTCGAACTCGTTGTTGTCGTTCCACGTCGCGCCCATGCCATAATCGAGCAGCGCGGATTTCACTTTCGCCTTCCACCAGTCGCGCGTCGCGGGATTGGTGAAATCGAGATAGGCACCAGCCGCGCCCCAGAACTGGACCCATTCCGGCGTGCTGTCGGCCGCCGTGATCAGCAGACCCTTCGCTTCCGCCTCGGCAAACAGCGGATGATCGTGCAGCAGCGCCGGCTTGATGTTCGGGATCAGGTACACGCCCTTCTCCTCATACGAACGCACGAAGGCGGCGGGATCGGGAAACTTGTCGCGGTTCCAGTTGAAGACGTAGCGGTTGTCGCCGATTGAGGTGTAGCCGGATGAGAGATGGAAGGAGTCGCACAGGATGTCGTGTTGCTCGCACTTCTCGAGGAAGCCGGCCATCTGTGTCTGTGCATCCGGCGCATCGGTGTAGCTCATCGTCGAGCCGGAATAGCCGAGGCTCCAGCGTGGCAGGAAAGCGGGTCGCCCGGTCAGCCAGGTGAAGCGCCGCGTGATCTCTGCCACCGAACCAGCGATGACATAATAGTCGAGATCGCCGTGATCCGCCGTGAAGCTGCGAAACAGGCCGTGATAATTGCTGCGCTCGGCTCCTAGGTCGAAGGTGCAGTCCGACAGCGTGTCGTAGAACAAGCCCACCGAAGCGCCGTCGCGCAAAGTTATGTAGAACGGGATGTGCTTGTAGAGCGGATCGCTGTTGCGCGCGCTGTAACCCATGGCGTCGACATTGCTCATGCGGAAGCGGCGGCCGGCGCGGTCGGTGTCGCCGCTGCGCTCGCCGAGGCCGAAATAGCGTTCGTTCCGGTCGTGCACGAGATAGTGGCGCGGCTTGCCGTCCCACCAGCCGAAGTCATAAGCCTGGGTCGGACGGTCGCGCAGCACGGTGACGCCGCCGGTTTTCCACGTGCAGAAGAAACCGGCGAGCTTGATGCTGAGCCGCAGCTTCGTAGTCTGCACGACCAGCTTGCCGTCGCTTTCCTCCAGCGTGAATTCTG
>DASZCB010000693.1:0-2601 GCA_035943575.1 Rhodanobacter sp.
AAACGGCGCACGCCCAGATACTGATCCAGATTGGCCGAATCCACCTTGACCCGACCGGCTGCCGGCTTCGCCTTGCTGGTCTTGGCGGATGACACTTTCGCCTTGGCCTTTTTCACTTGCGACAGGGTCAACTCCTTGACGACCTTGCGGCAGATCTTTGAAATCTCGCGCTCGAGACTGCGCACGCCCGACTCGCGCGTGTAGTAGCGCACGATGTCGCGCAAAGCTTCCTCGCTCACGCTGAGCTCTTCGGGCTTGAGGCCGTTCGCCTTGAGCTGTTTCGACAGCAGGTATTTCTGCGCAATGCCGAGTTTCTCGTCCTCGGTATAGCCGGGGATGCGAATGACTTCCATGCGGTCGAGCAACGGGCCGGGAATGTTCAGCGAGTTCGCGGTCGCGATCCACATCACTTCGGACAGGTCGAGGTCGACCTCAAGATAATGGTCGTTGAACGCGTGGTTCTGCTCCGGATCGAGCACCTCCAGCAAGGCCGACGAGGGGTCGCCGCGGAAATCCATCGACATCTTGTCGATCTCGTCCAGCACGAACAGCGGGTTCTTCGTACCCACCTTGTTGATGTTCTGCACGATGCGGCCAGGCATCGAGCCGATATAGGTACGCCGATGCCCGCGAATCTCGGCTTCATCGCGCACGCCACCCAGGCTCATACGCACGAATTTACGGTTGGTCGCCTTCGCGATCGACTGCCCGAGCGAGGTCTTGCCCACGCCGGGCGGCCCGACCAGACACAGGATCGGGCCTTTCATCACCGACACGCGCTGCTGCACGGCGAGGTATTCCAGGATGCGATCCTTGACCTTCTCCAGCCCGAAGTGATCAGCATCGAGCACTTCCTGCGCCAGTTGCAGATCCTTGCGCACCTTGCTGCGCTTCTTCCACGGCACGCCGACTAGCCAGTCGAGGTAGTTGCGCACCACGGTGGCTTCGGCCGACATCGGCGACATCTGCTTGAGCTTGCCAAACTCCTGCCGCGCCTTGGACAGCACGGCCTTCGGCATGCCGGAGGTCTCGATCTTCTTCTGCAGTTCCTCGATCTCGTTCGGGCCTTCCTCGTTGTCGCCGAGTTCCTTCTGGATCGCCTTCATCTGCTCGTTGAGGTAATACTCGCGCTGGCTCTTCTCCATCTGCGACTTGACCCGACCGCGGATGCGCTTTTCGACCTGCTGCAGGTCCATCTCGCCATCGACCAATCCGATCAGCAGCTCCAGCCGCTGGCCCACGTCAGCGGTCTCCAGCACCTTCTGCTTGTCGGCCATGCGCACGGAAAGATGCGCGGCGATGGAATCGGCGACACGAGACGGATCATCGATGCCGGACAGGCTCGCCAGCACTTCCGGCGGCAGCTTGCGGCTTTGTTTGACCAGCTGCTCGAACAGAGAAATCAGCGTGCGAGACACCACGTCGAGCTCGCGCTCCTTCGCGTTGTAGACCGGCTCGATCAGGCGCGAGCGGGCCATCAGCATGCCGCCCACTTCCTGGAAATCCTCGACCGCCACCCGCGACTGGCCTTCGACCAGCACCTTGACCGTGCCGTCAGGCAGCTTCAGCAATTGCAACACACCGGCCAGCGTACCGACCTGATGCAGGTCGGCGATTTCCGGATCATCGATATCGGGACTCTTCTGCGCCACCAGCAGGATCTGCCGTTCGCCTTCCATCGCACGCTCGAGCGCACGCATGGATTTGTCGCGGCCGACAAACAAGGGGATGACCATGTGCGGGTAAACCACCACGTCGCGCAGCGGCAATACCGGAAGAGCGTCCATCGCAACGGGTAAGGGGGCGTTCTTGGCCATGAAAGGCGGGTTCCTCGGAATTCGGGATCAAGTTTCGTCCCGACACTGCGCCGGGTACATCTTCAGGTCAAGTGGTGGCAGACGGGCGCTCACTCAAGGTGTACGGATGCTGAAAACAGAACGGCCCCGGCGAAATCACCGGAGCCGTTGTCGTGGCGCGCTTGCGGGTGGATCAGGCGGCGGCGTCGCCACCCTCGCCCGCCACACGCTGCTGCAGGTTGCCGCGATAGATCAGGTAGGGCTCGGCCTGACCGTCGATCACGGCATCGTCCACCACCACCTTGCTGACGTGCTCCAGCGAAGGCAGCTCGTACATCGTATCGAGCAGCACCTGTTCCAGGATGGTGCGCAGACCGCGCGCGCCGGTCTTTCGCTTGAGCGCCTTCTTGGCGATCGCCTGCAGTGCCTCGGGACGGAACTCCAGTTCCACCTCTTCCATCTCGAACAGCTTCTTGAACTGTTTGGTGACGGCGTTCTTCGGCTCAGTGAGAATTTTCACCAACGCTGCTTCATCCAGCTCGTCCAGCGTGGCCACCACCGGCAGGCGCCCGACGAATTCGGGGATCAGGCCGAAACGCACCAGATCGGCCGGTTCCACGTCGGCCAGTGTCTTGCCCAGATTTTCCGTACGCTCCTTGCTGCGCACCTCGGCCGAAAAGCCGATGCCGGTGTTCTCGGAGCGTTGCTGGATGACTTTTTCCAGGCCGGCAAACGCGCCACCGCAGATGAAAAGGATGTTCTTGGTGTCGACCTGCAGGAATTCCTGCTGCGGATGCTTGCGCCC
>DASZCB010000694.1:0-8091 GCA_035943575.1 Rhodanobacter sp.
GGCAAAGGCCTACGATGAGGCCACTTGGCAGGCTGGACCGGCTCCGCAGCTGCACCTGGCCGACGTGCGCACCGTATCCGTGCCCGACCAGCGGCCTAACCTGCTGGTGTGCAGCGGGCCGTACGCCACGAGCGTGGACTACGCCGAACTGCATCAGCTCTCGGCGGCGTGGCTGGGGCATTTCTCGGAGCTCAACAGCCTGCGCCGCGCGTCCATCGGCACGCCGTTGGTGGGAGCCAAGCTGCGCGATCGCCACGCCCTGCTCAATCGCGTGGGGCTGCAGGCGGTGTTTTCCCTATACACGCACGATCCAGCGGCCGCGACCGCTATCGCCAACTACTTCGTAGACATGCAGCAGGTCGCGCGGCGCTGCCTGGACTTTCTGGCACCCCAGGGCATCGCGGTGTTCGTGATTGGCAATGCGCGGTTGCGCGGGCAGATCATCGACAACGCGGCTCACTTCACCGAGGCCTTGCTAGAGGCGGGTTTCGCGCGGGTGCGGGTGGCGCGCCGGCAAGTCCGTAACAAAGCAACCAGTCCATTTCGCGATACCCTTGGACGACTGCAGCGCGCACCCTCCGAGCACCGCCAATATGACCAAGAATTCGTTTTGATCGCCCATCGCCCATGACGCCAACCTCTAAAAAGAAGCGCCAGCCTCCGCCCGCCAAGGGCCTGTTCGGCCCCGTGAAAGGAGCGCTGGCCTCAGCCGACACCATCGTCAAGAAGCGAGTCGCGAAGGACCAGGAAGAGCGACTACCGTTGCGGCCCTACGCGCGTCTGTTGACCATGCTGGGCGACCAGCTCATTCGGAATGAGCGGGTTGCCTTGGTCGAACTGATCAAGAATGCTTACGATGCCGATGCCGCGTGGGTCAAGGTCACATTCGAGAACTTCGATGAGAATTTCACCGCGACGACAGCCTCGAAGATCATCATCGAAGACGATGGCGTGGGCATGAGCGATGCCATCATCCGCGAGCATTGGGCCAACCCCGCTACCCCAGTGAAGCTGCTCTCCAAGGCCGCGGAAGGGCGTAGTCCAGGCGGACGTATCATTCAGGGCGAAAAAGGCATCGGTCGCTTCGCACTACTCAAGCTCGGCCGCAACATCCAGATCACCACGCGCACGGCAAAGGCCGATGAAGAGCGCGTCGTAACGCTCAACTTGTCCGGCTACGACACGGATTTCATCCAGAACAAGAAGCCGCTGTTCCTAGACAAGCTTCGGGTAGGCCTGAAGAAGGTGGATCCGGCGAAGGTCATCGTGCACGAAAACGTGAAGCTCGGGGCGCGACGCCACAATCGCCGCCCGCACGGCACGCGCATCGAGATCTCGCACCTGACCAGCACCTGGACCCGAGCCAAAGTCGAGGGCGTCTACGAAGATATGGCCCGGCTGCAATCGATCTTCGCGCTGGGCCCGGAGGACAAGAAGCGGCGCGACGCCGATCCATTCGAGGTGCTAATCCATCGCAATGATCGCCACGAGGCCTTCGCCGAGGAACGTCGCGAGACCTTGGAATCGTTACTTCAGAACAACACCGTCTTCCGCATCGAAGGAAAGTTTGACGACAAGCACCAGGCGTTCGATTTCACGATCGGACGTCAGCGTCGCAACATTAAGCTCAACGATCCGGAGTTCGCGGGCCTAGCGGTGTTTAAGGAGGCCTTCGGCAAGAAAGGTGAGGTTCTGCAAAAGCGCGATGTCGAAAGCGGCCCGTTCGGCTTTGCCTTTTTCGTGTTTGATTTCAATCCGGACGCCGAAGGCAAGCGGCAGCTGAGCAAGCCGGACAAGGAACTGATCCGCGACCACCGGATCTATCTGTACCGCGATGGCATCCGCGTCTACCCCTACGGCGACCCGGATGACGACTGGCTGCAGATCGACACGCGCCGCGGCACCGTGCGCGCCGCCGAGTTCCTGAGCAACGACCAGGTTACCGGTTACGTCACGATCACGCAGAAGGACAACCCGCACCTGCGCGACAAGACCAGCCGCGAAGGCTTGGTTGATACAGGTCACCCGACCGACGACTTCATCGCGCTGCTGCAGATCTTCCTCGCTTGGGTCCGGGCCAAGCCCTATCAGAAGTACCGCCACGATCTCACCCGCAAGAGTGATGTCCAGGTATTCAAGTCGCAGCGCGTACAGGGCGCCTTCGACGAGCTGTTGAGCAAGGCGGACCAGCTGCCGGCGCCGATGCAGGAGACCTTGCACACCGCCGAGCGCGACTATCGCGCCGAACGTCGGTACCTTGTGCATCGTGCTGAGGCGACCGAGAACCTCGCGGGCGTCGGCCTGTCGGTCGAATCTGCCTCGCACGACCTGCAACTGGCAATGCAGAGCACGCTGCGCACCATCGATACACTGCTTGGCGAAGCCCAGCGCGGAGGATCGCTCGACCCTGACCACGTCGTCCGGGAGCTACAGGCCGTTCGCGGCGCACTGGGCTTCGTGGACGCGCAGCTGCGCGACCTGCAACAGCTATTCAAGTCCACCAAGCAGCGTCGCAAGGACATCCGCGTCATCGAAGTTCTGGAGAAGGTGGCGCGTCTGTTCAAGGGCATGACCGACCGCGCGAAGATCACCGTCGCGATCCAGCCCGTGGGCGTCGCGCCGCTGGTGGCCAAGACCACTGATGCGGTGCTCTTGCAGCTGTTCCTGAACTTGTTCGACAACGCGGTCTACTGGTTGGAGACCCAGCCTGCCAACAAGGCCCGAAAGATCGAGATCGTACTCGATGTCGATCGCCAGCAGCTGGTGTTTGCCGATAACGGCCCGGGCATCGCGACTGACGATCTGACCTACATTTTCGAGCCGTTTTACTCGGGCAAGGGGCAGGACGGCCGCGGTTTGGGTCTGTACATCGCGCGGCAGTTGCTCGACCGGCACGACTATCGGATCGAGGTGGCGTCCAAGCGCGAACGCGTGTTGTCCGGCGCCAATTTTCTAGTGTCTTTCGTCGAAGAAGCACAATGAACGCACCCGCCGAGGCAGTTCCCGCAGTTCTTCAAGGCCATTTCAAGGGCATCGCTGTTGTCATCGATGACCAAGTACACGTCGAAGAGGCCATCAAGGAAATCGTCGATGCCATCGAGACAGCCGGTGGTCACGCTATCCGCATGACCGAGCTGCCGAGCGACCAGGCGGATCTCGAGAACCTGACCGGTGCCGCGTTCTTCATCCTAGACTGGAATCTCGTGGAGCTTGGTGAGGGCGTGCAGCCACCTGAGGGCTTCGCGGCGGCAGAGGTTGAACGCAAGATAGCGTTCCTGCGCCGACTGCGCGAACACCGGCACGCCCCCATCTTCATCTTCACCAAGGAAAATCCTGAGGTTGTCAAGGATGCACTGCGGCCTCACGAAGATATTTATCAGGAAGGCTCCTCCAATATCCTAATTCGGCAGAAGGCGGATGTTGGTAAGGATGTCTATCGCGTGCTCAACGATTGGGCTGAAAGTCTTCCGTCGGTGCTGGCCCTGAAGAGCTGGGAACGCGCGAACGGCAAGGCAGTGAATAGCGTCTTTATTGACCTACACGACCGCGATCACCTCTGGCCTGTGTTTATGTGGAAGATGTTTAAAGACGACAACTTGGTGGCGCCCGATGAGTTGGGTCGACTCATTAACCGCTTAGTCGCATCGCGAATGAGCCCGCCGGCGATCGACTTGGATGCATTTCTGGAAAACCTTGACGCGCAGCATGCTGCGGACCCAGAAAAATATCACCGCGCGTTGCTTGCGGTGATGGAAGGAGAGCGTTTCCTGCGCAACGGACGCCTCGACCAGAACAGCTACTCAACTGGAGACGTCTTCCAAGACACCAATGCACAGGGGAAGGTGACTTACCTCATCAACCTTCGCGCCGAGTGTGACTGCATCAAACATCCGGGGCGTACACCGGGAAAAATGCACCTGCTGGGAGGACGAGAAGATCCTACTGTCCTGGAAGGTATCGATCCTACGTACGGGTTGGTGCACGAGCAGGACAATGAGGGCATAGTCGTTGCCATGTTTGAAGGCAAAAACATTCGCTTTGGCTTCGCCAATGACTTGAAGGTTCAGGAGTGGAACGCAACCTGGAAGGCCAAGCGCATTGGGCGACTGCTGCCGCCGTTCCTGACGCGTCTGCTGGAGCGCTACGCGTCCTACGCTCACCGGCCGGGCATTCCCCGGGTGCCATCGGCGTTGGTGCCTACTCGTGCGCCGGTTACTGAAGCGCATGTGCCCGACCTTCCGGATGGGATTGCCGCGGCCACCTCGAAGGCTGCGCAGAGCACAGCGTCCTGAGAAGGGGGCTTGGCATTTTGCTTGATATCCAGGCTGGTCAGTTTAGCTGACGACGCTGAGCGTTGCGTGGGAGCACTGCAATCGCTGTTTGCAGGCCTCTTCCATATCCAACAGGCCGCCTACTAATAAGTAAGGCGTAACCCGTTGCCCTATCGGACGCCCCGTCCAGCCCGGAGATAAGCTTCGCGTCTGCTTAAGTCTTATCGTCTTTACTGGCATCCAGCGGAGGGGCCGGGTCACCCCATTTCCAGCCGGGCTCCGAAGCGAGTCTTTTCGTGCGCCGTTTTGGTGTATCTAACTGGCCGTCCGCAAGATACGGAAATGGTCGGTCGTACCCATACCGGTCGTCCTGCGAACCGGGTTCAACCGGAAGGCAGTAACGCATATCTTGAGGTGGTGGCTTTATAGCTTTAGATGCCCAATCCGCATGGTCGTGCCACGCATTTTCTTCTTCCATCAGTTTGGTCAAATACGCTGGCCAAGCCTCTGAATCGTTGTCGCGCAATCCGTATTTGTCTGAATCGCCGGGCCTCCATCCTCCAATAGCGTCTGGCCCAAAAAGTTTGTTCGCCACCGGTTCGAGTATGTCTCGATGCGCATCAATCCATGCGACCCGGGGCGATAGCAACACGATGGGCCGCGTTGCGCATGAGTCGGTCATTCCGGAGACCGGCGTAGCTGTGTGAGCTTTTAGCATTGCTTGTACGTAACGCCGCTGCGAACCGTATGCTTTCAAGTTGAGATCCGGCGTGAACCACCACCCGTGCACGAGGCGTTGCTCGACAAGATGCACTAGCAATCGATGCTGTAGCGCAGGCATCCCCAACGAATGAGCCCAACTGTGGACGCACGTCAACAGTGATGTCCGAAGTAACTGCGCTTCCGATAGCTGGACTTCAACGATGGCCTCTCTAAACAGAGCAGCCAGCAGTGCGACATGATCGGCGCTTGGGTGGGTTTCCAGATGCGTAAGCATTGCGCTGTATACGGACCCCACACCCTCGGGATAACCGAACATTGGATCCGTTAGCAGGAATGCCCCAACGATGCGACGATCCTCAGCGCCGGCGCGGTACCAGCCGCGTTTGGAAATGATGGAACTAATAAATTGCCGGTGATCCTCCAGACGGAGTAGAGGGTCGGTAAGCATCACCCACAAGTGGGACTTCAAATATTCTTCGGCTTGCTGTAGCAAATGCGCTCCATCGCTCCTGTGAACTCGCTGAGCAACGGAATCCCCATCCAAGTCGCTCCGGGGCAACGTGGGATCACTGCCCAAACTGCGAAGCCGCTGAAAGAAGCGCTTTCGGCCCCCTTCCGGATTCCCAGGCAGGTAAAGAGCATCCAACCCATCGTCGGAATGGCCGGTGGCCTGTTTGATGGTCCAGTACCACACCCAATTTCTAAGCCGCCAGGCAATGTCCACTGGAGGATGGCCAGGTCGGCGAGAGCGCGTCATCTCACTCATGGAGTGGAGTATTAGCCAATTGACTTGGAATTGTCCACGCCATGGATATGGGAGTTAATGAGTCTTCTTGCCCAGCCGTGCGACACGGCATTTTTTGAGTCATCCATGGCGCAACGCCGTCCCTCAAAGCCCAGTCTCTCTATCGCAATCCTGCAAGGCGCGGATTTATGGAAAGCGCTCGGATTCAAGAATGCGCGCGCGTTTCAGCGCGCTGTAAGGGCGAAGCAGATCGCCGTTCCGCTCTATCCAGTGCCTGGCCAGTCCCGAGGCTGGTTTGCCCGAACCGATGAGTTGGCTGCTCATTACCCCACGCGACCCTACGATAGCCGTCCGTCGACGGTGCTAGATCGACGAGAGGGAACGACTGCCAGGGATGGCGCTCACGGAGAGGAGGACCAATGACCTAATTCCACGAAACCAAAAATCCGGGATCCAGATGCACGAAAGCCCAGAACCCTTGCAGGGGTTATCCGGGCTTTCGTAGAGATGCAAGTTCTTAGGCCTGCACCCTCATTTTGCGTCATCGCCCCCGTTTTTGCAACGCATCTATCTAGATGCGGCAACGCGCCTAACTAGGTGCGGTGGAGACGTGTGCGCCCGGTGGACTGGTTCGCCCAGTCCGGCGGCCTAGCCGGTTCATCCGGCAGGCCACGTATTGCCTCCAATCCGGGCCCGACACATGGCACAGCACTTCTTGCACGCCAAGGAATCGCGGAATTTTGCAAAGCAACTCAATCGCCTAACCAAAGACGAAGACGAAGCCGAACGGTGGTTGGCCATCGCTCGATGGGAGTCTGCTGATAAACAGGCTTGCCCAAAATGCGGCGTGTTTCGAAAACACTACCGCCGCGCCAAGAGGCAGCGGTGGCGATGTGCGGACTGCTCCCACGAGTTCAGTGTCACCAGCGGGACGCCATTTCACGGACACAAGTTATCGTTTGCCGACATACTGCGTTTGGTCGCCGCCTTCGAGAACGGAGCGAAAAGTCAGTCGCTGCTGGAAACGTCGCGTCGTGTGGGCTGCACGCCAAAGACCGCTCAGGCCTTCTACGGAAAAATTCGGGAATGGATGGTGCACAACATGGATCTTCGCCAGCTTGGTGGCACGGTACATATGGATGGCGGTTATTTCGGCGGCAAGCCACGCAAGGCTAACCGTCGCATCAAAATGCCGAAGGATGCGCTGAAGGTACGTTTCGGCAGGAAGGCACCTAAAGATCCAAGTAGACCTTGGATCGAAGCGGGTATGACCCATCAGAATTGGTGCAAACGCGCGAATAAGCGCGTCGTGATTTCGCTGTGCGCATCTGCGGGACAGCGGATGGGGTCCAGCCGTTGCATGGCCTTTGTATGCTCAGCCGAAAACGAAACAGAGGCGACACGACTGGCCAAGCATTTCATCCGTCCCGATGCTCGGGTGATGACGGACGAAAGTAGTGCTTACAGCACCCTCAGCGCATTCGTCGCTGAGCACTACACCGTGTCCCACGCCCATGAATACTGCACGCCAGAAGGTGTTTCAGACAACATGTGCGAAACGCTCTTCAGCCGATTTCGGCGAAGCGAATACGGTACGTTGCACGGCTTCCGTCCGAAATATCTGCAAGACTATGCCTGCGAGTTCGTATGGCGCGAGAACCACCGCCAGCATGCCCAAGATGAACGATTTCGCTTACTAATCACGGGGCTTATGACCGCTCCCGTCTCTCAGTGGTGGGCAGGTTATTGGCAGGGAAGGAATCGGCCGAGTGAACTGGGCCTGGACTATTTTCTAGCCAAACTAAAGGACAACAAATGCCCTGCTGTCTGATTGCATGTGACTTTAGGTCTGTAACGTCGACTGGGGGGCTGCCAGCGAGGTGTCGGCATTCTCCCGGATGCTCTGAGCTAATCGCCACCGGCCATTCTGATCATATGATGGCTGATTGATAACAATATCGCGTTGTCGCTCAAGGATACCTACCTTTGCCAGTTTGTTCAGGCGGCGGCGTACGCGTGCGAGCGTATGACGGGGATCGAGTAGTTCAAAGTCTTCGATGTATTCGCCAACAAGCTCTGTCAAGTCACGCGCAGTAAGCCAGCCTTCGTGCTCGCGCAGGATCCTTAGCAGTAACCGGCCAAGTAGACCGGGAGCGAGCAGTCGCTTTCGTCGCATTGGTCTAACGGGACGAATCTCTGTTGGCTCAATCTGAATTTCGTGCTGCGCAAGCGTCAGATCAATAGCCGCCAGATCTCGCTTTACGAACGGCAGTTTCGCCTCGATTGCCTCCAGCTTCGTCAATAACATTGCGCGATCCGATTCCAAACGCAAAAGCGTCCCCGATAAACGGG
>DASZCB010000695.1:0-15851 GCA_035943575.1 Rhodanobacter sp.
CTTGTGCGACAGCGTGCTGTTCGGCTTCAACGCGCTGGAGCTGATATCGCCCACGCCGTGCCGGCCGTTCGATGCCGCGCGCGACGGCATCTCGATCGGCGAGGCCGCCGGCTTCGCCTTGCTGGAACGGATCGAGACCGCGCCCAATGCGCCGCAACTGCGCGGCTATGGCGAAGCCAGCGACGCGCACCATATGTCCACGCCGCACCCGGATGGACTCGGTGCCGAACTGGCGCTGCGTGATGCCTTGGCCCGTGCCGGCCTCGACGCGACCCAAGTCGACTACGTCAACCTGCATGGCACCGCCAGCCAGAAGAACGATGAAGTGGAAGCCGCGCTGGTCGGCCGCGCGTTTCCGGCCCGCACGCGGGCCAGTTCGACCAAGGGTTTTACCGGGCATACGCTGGGTGCTGCCGGCATCGTCGAGGCCACCATCGCGTTGCTGGCGATCGAGCACGGCCTGATTCCCGGCAACCTCGGTGGCGACACGCCGGATCCAGTCTGCGGCGCGTCCTTTGCCTGGCGCAACGAGCAGCAGCGCGTCGACGTGGCGCTCAGCAATTCGTTCGGCTTCGGCGGCAACAACACCTGCCTCGCGTTCGCCCGCGCGGGATTCGCCGCATGAGCGCACTGCGCATTTATGTGGAAGGCGTCGGACTGTGGTCGCCGCAACTTGCCGATTTCGCCGCACTGCAGAGCTTGCTCGGCGGTACCACGCCGACGCCGACGCTGGGTCGACCTGCCGCCGCCACGCTGCCGCCGAACGAACGCCGGCGCGCACCGGAAAGCGTACTGCTGGCGATCGAAGTGGCCGGGCAAGCCGTTGCGATGAGCGGTCGCGAAGCCGCCACGCTGGCCTGCGTATTCGCCTCTTCGCATGGCGACCAGCCGATCACCGATTACATGTGCGCCACGCTGGCGCAGGCGCCGGCCGAGCTGTCGCCGATCCGTTTCCACAATTCGGTGCACAACGCGCCGGTCGGCTACTGGACGATCGCCACCGGTTGCCACGCACCTTCCACGGCGGTAGCCGCGCAGCGCGCGAGCTTCGGCGCCGGCCTGCTCGAAGCCACCAGCCAGGTGCTGACGGACCAGCGCGCCGTGCTGCTGGTCTGCAGCGATACCGCGGGCAGTGGACCACTGGGCGAAGTCACCGATTGCCGCCAGCCGTTCGGCTGTGCACTGGTACTGACTCCGGAACGCAGCAGCGCGACGCTGGCCCGGCTCGATCTGCAGCTGACCCCGGCGCACCCGGACAGTGCCCTGGACGAACCGCTGGCCGGCTGGCGCGCCGGCAACCCGTCGGCAGCCAGTCTGCCGCTGCTGGCCATGCTGGCCCGCGCCCGGGGACGTTGCCAGCTGGCGGCAGCCGCTACACTGGGACTGCAGATCGACACGGAGAAAGTCGCTTGAACACCGTTGTTCCACGCTGGTGCGTGCTGATCCCTTGCCTCAACGAGGAAGCCGCGATCCAGTCGGTGGTCGAGTCCGTACTGGCACTCGGTGCGTCGGTGATCGTGATCGATGACGGCTCCGACGACCGCACGCCGGACATCGTCGCCACATTGCCGGTGACCCTGGTGCGGCATAGCGAGCGACACGGCAAAGGTGACGCGCTGCGCCACGGCTTTCGCGAAGCGCTGCAGCAGGGCTACGAGGCTGTGCTGACGATGGATGGCGATGGTCAACATCTGGCCAGCGACATCCCGCGCATCGTGGCAGCCGCCGTGCAGTATCCCGGGCACATCGTGATCGGTGCACGTCTGCTCCATCGCGAGCAGCAGCCGAAGGGTCGCCGCCGCGCCAACGCCGTCGCCGACTGGGGCATCTCATGGGCCTGCGCGCAACCGATCGCCGACACCCAGAGTGGCCAGCGTTGGTATCCGCGTGCGGCGCTGGATCTGGTCGACCTGCCGGCGGAGAACTTCGTGTTCGAGGCCGCGATCCTGATCGCCGCCTCGCGCGAGAAAAAGCTCGGCGTGGTCTCGGTGCCGATCGCTTCGCGCTACCAGGGCGACTTCCGGCTCAGTCATTTCAATCCGGTCGGTGATGTCACCCGCATCACCCTCTACACGATCGGCCGGGTCTTTCACTACGGCAACGTCATGGCCAGCCATCGCCGGTCGCTCAGCGCGCCGATCATCGTCAACCCCACGGCGGACTGACGCCATGGGTCACGCGCTGCTACTGATGCAGCTGGTGGTGATCCTGCTCACGGCACGTGGGCTGGCCTGGCTGCTGCGCTGGATCGGCCAGCCGCCGGTAATCGGCGAGATGATCGCCGGCCTCACGCTGGGTCCGCTCGTATTCGGCGCACTGGCACCAGCATGGCAGGGCTGGCTGTTCGCGCCGGCCAGCCTGACGGCATTGGACGGGTTGAGCCAGATCGGCCTGGTGCTTTTCATGTTTATCGTCGGTGCCGAACTGCGCCTGCCCGGCGGCGTGCGACGGGCCTTGCGTGCAGCCGGTGCGGTCGGCGGACTCGCGGTGCTGCTGCCTATCGTTCTGGCTTTGCTGATCACGCCAATCCTGTACGCACGCTACGCGCCGGCCGGCATCGCGTACTGGCCGTTCGCGCTGTTCATGGCGGCGTCGCTGGCGATCACCGCGATGCCGGTGCTGGCACGCATCCTCAAGGATCGCCATGTCACGCATACACCGGTCGGCCAGCTCGCGCTCACTGCCGCCGCGATGGCCGACGTGCTGGCGTGGATCCTGCTCGCACTCACCGTCGCGCTGATCTCCGCGCACGGCGACTGGGCACCGTTCTGGCGCAGCGTGCTTGGTGTCGGCGCCATGTTGGCACTGTGCTTCGGCGTGCTGCGGCCGCTATTGCGGCGCTGGCTGGCGCGGCACGCGGCAGATGAGGGGCCGACCGGCGGCGTGCTCGCCGTACTGCTGATCGGCGCGCTGGGCTGTGCCGCGATGACCGAATGGCTGCATCTGCACGCGGTGTTCGGCGCGTTCGTGTTCGGCCTGTGCCTGCCTCGCGACGACGCGCTGCTGGCCGGACTGATCGAACGGCTGGAACATGTCGCGGTGGTCGCGCTGATGCCGGTGTTCTTCGCGCTGACCGGTCTCAACACCAGCGTCGACGCGTTCCAGCGCGATGCACTTGGAGCATTCGCGCTGATCCTCGCCGTCGCGGTGGTCGGCAAGGTGGTCGGCGGCGCACTCGGCGCACGTCTTGGCGGACACGGCTGGCGCGACAGCTTCGCAGTCGGCTCGCTGATGAATGCACGCGGCATGGTCGAGCTGATCGTACTGAAGATCGGACTCGATGCCGGCGTGATCGGCTCGAGCATGTTCACCCTGCTGCTGCTGATGGCGATCGTCACCACGATGATGACGACGCCGATGCTGCTATATTTCAGTCATCATCGACGGGCTGCGATCGGCGGGAGCCCCCGCTCTCCAGAGCGGGACTGAGTCAACAACCACGACCCCGCCCTACGCACTCACGGAGCTTGAGTCTTCATGACGCATGAAGCGGTGATCCTCGGCGGCGGTCTCGCCGGCCTGTGCCTGGCCTTGCAGCTGCGCGGCGAATTTCCGGACATAGATATCCTCGTGCTGGAACGCAACCAGCACCCGTTGCCGGCGGCGGCGCACAAGGTCGGCGAGTCGACGGTGGAAATCGGCGCGCATTATTTCGATCACACGCTGGGACTGCGCGAGCACCTGGACGCGGCGCACCTGCGCAAATTCGGCCTGCGCTATTTCTTCTCCGATGGGCGCGACGACATCGAGAACACCACCGAACTCGGCGTCAGCCGGTTTCTTCCCGCGCCCAGCTATCAGCTCGATCGCGGCATTTTCGAAACGTTCCTCGGCGAAGAGGCGCGCCGGCGCGGCATCGACTTCCGCGACGGCGCCGTGGTCAAGAGCTTCACCGTCGGCACGCATGGCGCCATGCACACAATCCGCTTCCTCGATGGCGACGACGAACACACCGTCAGTGCACGCTGGCTGCTGGATGCATCCGGCCGCGCCGCGCTGCTGCGCCGGCGTTTCGAGCTGACCGTGGACAACGGCCATCACGCCAACGCGGTGTGGTTTCGCATGGACACCAAGCTGGATATCGACAGCTGGAACGACGATGCCGAATGGCATGGCCGCTGCACGCCGCCGGAACGCTGGCGCTCGACCAACCATCTGATGGGCCCGGGCTATTGGGCCTGGCTGATTCCACTGGGCTCGGGCGCGCATTCCGTCGGCATTGTCACCGATGCCGCGATGCACCCGCTGGAAGGCATGCGCGATTTCGAGCGCGCGCTGAGCTGGCTACACACGCGTCAGCCCGCGATGGGTCGTGCGATCGCGGCCGCGCGCGACAGCCTGCTCGACTTCCGCTTCCTGCGCGACTACTCGCACAGCAGCCGGCAGCTTTTTTCCGCCGACCGCTGGGCACTGACCGGCGAAGCCGGCACCTTTCTCGATCCGTTCTATTCGCCGGGCAGCGACTCCATCGCGATCGCCAACACCTACATCGTCGCGCTGGTCGGACACGATCGTGCCGGCCGCAACATCGCACCGTATGCGCACTTCTACGAGAAGCTGTATCTGTCGTTCTACGAAAGCACGCTGGCCTTGTTCCGTGGCCAGTATCCGTTGTTCGGCAATGCCGAGGTGCTGCCGGCGAAGATGATCTGGGACTACGCCTACTACTGGGGCGTGTTGTGCCAGCTGATGTTCCAGCACCGCCTGACCGATCTTGGCTTGCTCGGCGAGATGCGTCCCGAACTGGAGCGCGCGCAGACGCTCAACACGCGTATGCAACAGCTGTTCCGTCAGTGGCATGCCGCTAGCGCTGGCAGCAGTCGACGCGAGATGCTCGACCAGTGCGCACTGACCTGGTTCACCGAACTCAATCGCGGCCTGCACGATCCGTTGGACGACGCCGGCGTGCGTGCACGCTTGCGCGACAACGTGCGTCTGCTGGAAGGTGTCGCCGATGCCCTCACGCTGCGTGCCGTCGGTGCCGATGCCAGCCTGCATGTGCCGCTGTCGAGTCATCCGCAGCCGGCGCTGTTCGAGGTCAGCGCCTGAGCTCAGGTGTTACGAGTCACCCGGCCGCCCCTTCCAGAGGACAGGTCAGCGGCCAGGATGGATCACCGCCGCGCGCCCGCTGGCGAGAAGCCGGCCGCGATGCTCGACGCGAAATGCATACTGCGCGCCATCGTCGCCGGCATAGAGACATTCGGCATGGACGTCCAGATGGCCATCCAGTCGATCGATGTATTCTTCGAACAACTGCACGTCGCGTAGGCTGACCAGCCGGCCTGGGCGCACTTCCGCGCTGCCGCGCGCACGCGCCAGCAACCCACCGTGCACCGCCATCGCCTGCGCGCCGTACTCGGCCAAGTGCACTGCATGCAGACCTTGCAGGCTACGCAACGGGTTGTCGGTGCGGGTGTGACTTTCGCTGGTCGCGTGGATCGTATGCTGGTCCCACGCCTGCACCACATCCAGCAGGCACATCGTGCCGGCGTGCGGGATCAGTGGCGCCCAGTCAGTCTTCGGCAGCATGCGCATGCGGTGCCATCAGGATCGACAGGCAAAAATGGAACGCGACGCCGAGGCTCACTGTGAGGCCGATCGCACGCAGCACCGGAATCGTGGCCCACGCCAGCATGCCGAATACGAGCAGTGCCGAGAGCACGCAGACAAGGGTGGCGTGCAGCGTGCGCCGCTGCTCGGCCGGATCGCCGGTGTCGCGCTCGAAGAACAACGCGTAATGCAGACCGAGACCGCCGGCGAGGATCAGCGCGACCAGATGGAACAGCGAGATCTCGATGCCGGCCACGCGCTCTACCGCCAGCACCAGGAACGTCGCCAGCGTCATCGGCGCCAGCACGTGCCAGGCGCGACGCGGACTGCGCAGCGCAAGGGTGATCGTGAGCACCAGCAGGATCGCGGCGGCCAGCAAAGCCTGCAGGATGCGCGTACGGTAATCGACCACCAGCGATTCGGACGCCGCCTTCAAGTCGAGCAGGCGCACCGTGCCGTTGGTGTTGTCGCCCAGCGCCTGCAGCGCCGCCACGTCGTGCACGCCACTGACCGTGCCCAGCCCCAGCCAGTGCCCATCGCGCTGCATCAGCATCGCCGCGAGTCGCTGGCCCAGCGGCATCTGCGCGTAACGCTCGGGTGTCAACGGCGGCAGCGTGCGCGCTGTCTGCACATCGTCGAGGAACGGCTGGAACAGGTCGGTGCGGAACGGCAGCCCCTGCAGCGCGCCGCCCAGCTCACGCTGCAAGGTGGCGCGATCCGGCAGCTTCTGCTGGCGCGCACGCTGCTGCACCAGCGTCGGCAGATAGCGCGACGGCAGTTCCAGCGCATCGACCGCATGTCTCGCCACCAGCGCATCGACCCGCGGCTGCAGTTGTTCCGACAGCGCCAGCACGCCCTGCTCGGTCGATGCCTGCAGCACCAGCAGGTAACGCACGTCCGGTGCGCCCAACGCCTCACGCAGGCGCGCGTCGTGCTGCAGCATGTCCTGTGGCAACGGGGTCAGCGCGGCGAGATTGTTCTGCCAGAACGGGCCAGGCGCAAACGCCAACATCAGCACGATCGCCAGCGTCACCAGCAGCGGAATCCAGCGTGGCCGCGGCAGTCGATCGACGAACGCGCGCGCCTGCGCCAGCCAGCGCATCGCGGCCACGTCGCGCACCCGTCGCGGCAACAGGTGCACCAGCATGTAACGCGTGCTGAAGCCGGCCACCAACAGGCCGACGATGGTGAACACCGCCAGCTGCTTCAGCCCGTTCACGCCGGACGCATAGAAGGCCAGATAGGCAATGCAGGCCGACGCGATCGCGGTAAGCAGCAGCGGCCACAGGGCGCGCACGCTGTGCACCGCATCCTCGCCGGCACGGCGGTGGCTGAGCACGCGGATCGGGTATTCCTGCGCCACCCCGAGCAGGGTGAAACCGAACGCCAGGGTGATCCCGTGCACTTCGGCAAACGCCACGGTCAACGCGGCGATGCCGGCCAGCGCGGCGCTGGCGATCGGCAACGCCGACAGCAGCAGCGAGCTGAAGCTGCGATACGCCAGCAGCAGCAGCGCGATGAAACCGATGGTGGAGATACGCCCTATCCAGTCAGCCTGATGTCGCGTCTGCGCGCCCACCACCACACTGAAATAGCCTGGCCCGCTCAGTTCCAGTTTCGCGCCGGCACTGCCCGGCAGCGCATGGAACGCGTGCTGGATGCCGTCGATCGCCTGTTGCTGCGCGCCTGGATCGAAGCCGGCGGCAACTGTCTGCACCAGCAGCAAGGCCTCGTTCTGCGGCGAGAACCACACACCTTCGCGCACTTCCGGCGACTTCGTCGGTGCCCACAGTTCGGCCAGCTTCAGCATTTCCAGCGTGGGATCGCGCGGCAGCAGACCTTTCAGCAGACTCGCAGCCGGCGAGGACAGATCATCCAGTCGCTGCTGCAACTGATCGGCCAGATAGGTTTCGTCCAGCGGCTGCGTATCCAGCGTCGGCGATAGCAGGTAGCGATACGGCAGCAAGCCAGCATCCAGCGCGCCAAGGTCGAAGCTGCCGTTGATGACCTGGCTGTAGCGCCTGTCCTGCTTCAGCGCGCCGAGCAGACCCTGGCTCAAGGACGCAAGCTGTTCATCGGACTGGCCGGAAATGGACAGCAGCAGTAAACGCGAACCAGGCCCCTCGCCAACCTGCTCCATCAGCAAACGCTGATCCGGTGTGGTCGGTGCCGGCATGAAGCTGCGCAGGTCGGTGCTGACCTTCAGCCGCTGGCTGACCGTCCAGCCGAGTGCAGCCAGCGCCAGCAGCCACACGATCAACAGCATCGCACGCGCGCCCCGGCGCATGCTCAGGGCGCGCTCTGACACAGCGCCTGCAGCGCTTCGCGCGTGGGCTGGGCCGGCATCTGTGTAGCCAGCGGGCCGAGCAGGTCGATGGCAAGGTCGCCGTCGGCTTCCTGCATATGCATGCAGCGCGATACCTTGGCGTAACCGTCGATGCGGATGCTGGCGACCGTCTTCGCCACTTTCGCGTCACGTGGCAGCAAGGTAAGGCTCCACCTGCCGGCGACATCGCCGCTCTGGTTGATCGTGAACGACTGCTGCAATCGCGCGACATCGCCACTCAACAGCGCCACGAAACTGTCCAGCAACACCTGCAGCTGCGGCGCACGCTTCAGCGAGAAACGGCGTGGACTCTTGCCGGCACGCTGCTGGGTCACTTCGCCGTTGGCGATGGTGGCTGTTTCCTGCTGCGGCTGGTCGACGCGTCGCTGCAGCCGGTCACCGCCGAGCCACGACAACTCGCCGGACACCACCAGCGGGCGATCCAGCACCTGCAGGAAACGCGCTTCGGCGAACGTCGTATGCGCCGGTGCGGGCTGGCCCAGCGCGGCCATCAGGGTTTGCACGGATGACGCTGCCGCGGCAGGCACCTCAGACGCCGACGTGCTCGCCCCCGACGACAGCAACAGGCTCAGCAGCAACAGACGGGTCTTGCCAGAAATCATAGAAGTTGAACCAGTTGTAGGGAGCGACATAGGCGTAGTGTTCCAACCGTTGCGCGTAGCGGGCAATCAACGTGTCCAGCGCCGGGCCGCGATCAGGCCGCGGAATCTCCACCCGATCGCTCAGCGGCTCGAAGATCAGCCGATAACGATTGCCGCCCAGATACAAGCCGAAGCACAGTACCACCGGCACCTGCAACGCATGTGCCAGCAGCCATGGCGTGATCGGAAACGGTGCCGGCGAGCCGAGGAATTCGGTGCGCCGCAATACCTCATGGCCGCGGCCGCGATCGGCCAGCATCGCCACCACCGCGCCGCTTCGACAGGCCTCGGCCATCGCCAGTGCGATCGAGGCGCCATCCTTCGCCGCGTCGATCACGTTGGCGCCGATTTCCGGTGCCAGCGCTTCGAGCAACTCGGTCATCGCCGGCGTTTTCTGCTTGTCCAGCAGCACCCGTAGTGGCAGGTCCGGTCGACGCGCGCCGATCGCCCGCAACGCCTCGAAGCTGCCCTGATGCGAACCGAATAGCAGCACACCGCGACCCAAGGCCACACGCTGATCCAGCAAATCCAGCCCCTGGGTCTCGATCTGGAACGGCTTCTCGCCATGCGCGAGCAGGAAGATCCGGTCCATGATCGTGGCGGCGAAACAATGGATGTGTCTGAGCACTTGCCATGGCGTCGCCGGCCGGCCGAATACCCTCTGCAGATACTGCTTCGACGCCAGCCGCTCGGGGCCGCGGCGCAGGTAGAAATACAGCGTGATCGGATACAGGAATAGCCGCCCAAACCGGCGCCCGCCATGCAGCGCGATGTTGCGGATCAGCCACAACGCGAAACGTCCGCCGCCTTCGGGGCGGCTCTGCCAGTGCTCGCTCGTGCTCATGTCGCTCCCTCGACCATGCCGCGCGCCAGCAGGATGCCGTCGCGCTGAATCTCGAAACGGATCCGCGCTCCCGCCGGATCCGCCGCGCTCAAACGCAGCAGGGCCGTTTCATCCGGCAACAACGGTGCCACAAATTTTGCTTCCAGCACGCGCCTCAGCCGCTGGCCGCGCCATGCGCGCAGGGCCAACGCCACCTGTTCCAGCAGAAGTACCCCCGGCACCAGCGGCTGGCCCGGAAAATGGCCGGGCAACGCCGGATGTTGCGCGTCGATGCACAACACCTGTTCGAAACCAGCCATGCTCATGACGCCGTTGCTCCGTTGCCGCGCAGCAGTTGCGGCCAGTGCCGCGCCAGTTGCCGCAGCATGTGATGCAGGCCGGGGTGGCTCAGGTGGCGCAGCCGCCAGCGGCGATAGCCGTATTCAAGCACGAACGCGGCAGCCAGCAGCAGGTAGCAACCCAGATGCAGCCACGCCATTGTCCAGCGCTCGGGCAGCTGCAACGGCGAGGCGATACCGAAGTGCGCGAGCAGGCCGCTGTGCTCGGTGCACAGCAGCAGCACGCTCAGCAGTAATGCCTGTGCGCCCAGCAACAGCGTCCAGAACCAGGTGAGTTGACGGGCGTAAGCAGTCACACCCGGCTGCTGCAGCCGCTCGCTGCCTTCAATCGCCACGATGAAGCGCGCGACCAGTGGCTCGGCCGTGCCCAGCGTGCGACCGAACCAGTACGCCAGCAGCGCGTTGATCAGCACCGGTACGGCTTCCAGCAGCAAGCCGGCGAAACCGTACAGCGACACCAGCAACAATGCGGCCAGCACGCCCGACCAGATCAGCCACGGCGCGATGCGGCGCGTCAGCAGACGCGGCAACATCACCACGGTCAGCAGCGCGGCCAGCGCCAGCAGCGCAAACACCTGCCGCTGCGTTACTGCGCCGACAATCGCCAGCAACGGATAGGCCAGCAATAGCGGCAGCGCATAGCGCCGCGTGCTGCTTTCAGGCGATGGAGAAACAGACCTCATGCAGGGTTCCGCGAGGGCTCCGTCGAAGACGCTAGCCTGCCACCAGCGACGAAACACGGCGTGACGACAGCGGCGTTGCCGCGGCGCGGTGACGACAGCCTCAGCTGACGCGATGCTGCTCGACATGCGCGGACAGGGTGCGCAAGCTGGTGAAGATCTGCCGGTTGTCCGGGTTGTCCGAACGCAACTGGAAACCGTAGCGCTTGGACACGGCCAGCGCGATTTCCAGCGCATCGATCGAATCCAGGCCAAGTTCGCCGCCGAACAACGGGGCCTCGGGGTCGATCTGCGCCGGAGTAACGGCTTCGAGATTCAGGCATTCCACGATCAACGTGGCCAATTCGCGCTGTGCCGCTGTCTGCTCTGCCATGCTCGATTCCGTACTCTTGATTCATTGCCTCCCTCCGGCGGCAGTGGGCGCGGAGTGTAACATAGCGCCCTTGTCGTTCCCCGGTTGCACACAATGATTCAGGGATGTGAAAACCCGCAGATCGACCCGCTGCTGCGCCGCGCGCCGCGGGTCTCCTACCGCATGGCCGAGGCCGCCGCGGTGCTGGACGAGCCCGGCACGCTGGCACTGTTCGGCTTTGCCGCGGACGCGTCGACCACCGACGATCCACGCTACCTGCAGATTGCCCTGGATGGCTTTGACGCACTCGCGCCGCTGGAGCTCTGGCAGGTCGATGCGCCAGTGAACTGTGGACGCGACGATGCGCTGCAATGGTCGGCGGGTGGCGGCTGGCTGTTCGCCGCGATCGAACTGGATGAACGTGAGCACGCCGGCCCCGAGATTGCCGCCGCCTTCGCCTATGCGCGCTTGCGCGAGTTCGTCGGCCAGCGCGCCGAGCGGCACGTGATCCGGATCTGGAATTACCTCGATGCGATCAACCAAGGCGACGGTGACGCCGAGCGCTACAAACACTTCTGCGACGGTCGCGCACAAGGCATGGGCGACTTCTTCGCCGAGGGCTTCCCCGCCGCCACTGCGATCGGCCATCACGGCCCGGAATACCGGCTGCAGGTCTATCTGCTGGCCTGCGACCAGCCCGGCCAGCGGGTGGAAAACCCGCGCCAGGTCAGCGCCTGGCGCTACCCGCGTCAGTACGGCCGCACGCCGCCCAGCTTCGCCCGCGCAATGACGCTGCCGGCGCACGACGCGCTGGCGATCTCCGGCACTGCCGCGGTGGTCGGCCACGCCTCGGCGCATCAGGACGATCTGGACGCCCAGCTCAACGAAACCCTGACCAACCTCGAAGCGCTGCTGGCCAGTGCCGACATGGCCGCCGGTTTTGACACCCACTCGCCGCTGAAAGCCTACGTGCGCCACCGCGCCGACGCGCCGCGCGTGCGCGAGTTCCTGCATCACCGCCTGCCCAGCGTGCCTGTGCTGCTACTGCATGGCGACATCTGCCGCAGCGAGTTGCTGGTGGAGATCGATGGCTGGCGCTATGCCTAAGCGCGGCGCGCGATCCAGTCCCACCCCAGGAACGTGACACCCCAGTGCGGATAGACCGCGTACAGCGTGTCGGTGACCGAATGCGCGTGCGCATCGATCGCCAGGAACACCTGCAGCATATAGGCCACAGCGGCCAGCGTGACCAGCCAGCCGGCCACCGTCACCGGCCGGTGCAGCCAGCCGAACGGAACGAACCATGCCTGCGTCATGCCACCCTCCTCGCTTGAACCGGTGGTCACATCATCGCCGCTGCGCGGGTTCTATTTCAGTATTTTTTGTGGCCGATGCCAGCCATGCAGGGTGTGCTGCCGCCCGCGCGCCACGGTCAGCTCGCCGTCCGGCGCGTCGCGGGTGATCACCGAACCGGCGCCGATGGTGGCCTGTGCGCCGATCGTCACCGGCGCCACCAGCGCGCTGTTGGAGCCAATGAAGGCGCCGTCGCCGATGTGGGTGACAAACTTGTTCACACCGTCGTAGTTGCAGGTGATCGTGCCGGCGCCGACGTTGACGCCGCGGCCGATCTCGCTGTCGCCGAGGTAGCTGAGGTGGTTCGCCTTGCTGCCTTCGCCGATGCGGGTTTTCTTGGTTTCGACGAAGTTGCCCACGTGCACGCCGGCCGCCAGTTCGGTGCCCGGACGCAGCCGCGCGAACGGGCCGAGGGTGCACGGGCCGAGGGTGATCACGCCGTCCAGGTCGCAATGCGAGTGCACCACGGTGCCACTCGCTAGTTGCACGTCCTTCAGGCGGGTGAACGCACCGATGCGCACGTCGTCACCGAGTACCACACGGCCCTCGAGGATCACGTCAATGTCGAGCTCGACGTCACGGCCGACCGCGACCGTACCGCGCACGTCGATGCGCAAGGGATCGGCCAGCCGGACGCCGTCAGCCAGCAGCGCGTGGGCGGCGCGTTGACGATATGCCGCTTCCAGCTCGGTCAGCTGCAGCGGGTTGTTCGCGCCGGCCGATTCCACCGGGTCGGCGCACTCGACACTGAGCGCGGCATGGTTTTCGGCCGCCGCCATGCCGAAGATGTCGGTGAGGTAATACTCGCCCTGCACGTTGTTGCGATCGAGCTGGCCGATCCAGCCGCGCAAGGCCTTCGCCCCGGCGACGAGGATGCCGGTGTTGACCAGGTTCACCGCACGCTGATCGGCATCGGCGTCCTTCTCCTCGATCACCGCGCGCACCATGCCGTTGCCGTCGCACAGCACGCGACCGTAACCGTGCGGATCGGCGAGCCGGGTGGTGAGCAGGCTGAAGCCGCCCTCCGCCTGCAGCAGCTGCTGCAGTGTTTCGACCCGGGTCAGCGGCACGTCGCCGTACAGCACCAGCACACGCGCATCCTGCGGCACGCCATCGGATACGCTTCCGAGTGCCTGTTCCACCGCATGGCCGGTGCCCAGCCGCTCGGCCTGCAACACCCAATGCAGGTCGGGCTGATCGGCGAACGCCGCCTGCACCTGTTCGCCACAATGGCCGTAGACGATGTGGATGGCTGTCGGTTGCAACGCGCGTGCAGCAACTATCACGTGTGCCAGCAGCGGCCGGCCGGCCAGCGGCATCAGCACCTTGGCCCGGTTCGATTTCATCCGCGTGCCGGCGCCGGCGGCGAGGATGATGACGTGGAGTGGAGCGTGATTCATGGATGTCGGCCTCGACGCGTTTCGATCAAAAAGCATAGCAGCCTGTTCTGCCCTGACCATGGCAGACCATGACTCAGGGCTGCGCCGCCGCGGCCGATACCGTGGACTTGCCGTCATGGCATTCGAAGCGGAACACATAGGTCTGACTAAACGGTTTCGTCTCGCTGTCCACTACATGGCTGTTGCCGTCGGCATCGGCGGCCCAGTGGTTGATCTGCAGCGGATCGAACTGCCATTGCCTCGCGGCCACACGAACTGCCGTGACGAACGCACGCCGGTTCGCACCCGCCGACGCTTCGTCGGCGACACGCACCTCGTCGACCTTGCCAGCCTGATCCACGATCAGCGTGGCCGGCACTTCCTGCGGCGGCGGACACGCAGCGAGTTGATCGCCCGGATAGATCGGCGCGACGCGTTGGATCGGCGTGCCGCCACTGGATATCTCACCCATCGCCAGTTGATAGCGCACCGTGTCTTTCGGCACCACCAGCCGCCACGAGGCATCGCCTTTCGCGGGCGCTGGCAGAATGTGCTCGGGCGTGACGCATCCCACCAGCATCAACATCAGTCCAAACCCTGCGTATCGCCAGTCGTCTGCCTGCCGCGTCATCATGATTATCCCTGTTACCCCGACCCGCCTCGTGCCGATGCAAAAACGCCGGCACGAGGCCGGCGTTTTTGTCTTTATCCATGAACCGCGAAACTCAATGCTTGAGGTTCTTGCGCATCCGCTCCAGCGCCTGCAGCTGGGTCATCGCCTCGACCAGCTTGGCCTGGGCCTCGGCAATTTCCATCGCGTCGGTACGGTTGGCCAGCGCGTCTTCCGCTTCCTTCTTGGCGCGCTGCGCGGACGCCTCGTCCAGATCGGACGCGCGAGCGGCGGTGTCGGCCAGCACGGTGATCACCTGCGGCTGCACTTCCAGGATACCGCCGGAAACCCAAAACTGCTGACGCTCGCCACCAGCCAGCACCACGTCGACGTGGCCCGGCTTGAGGCGGGTGATCAGCGGGGCGTGGCGGGGCGTGATGCCCAGCTCGCCCAGCTCGCCGGTGGCGACCACCATCACGGCGTCGCCGTGAAAGATCTCGGCCTCGGCACTGACGATATCGACGCGAATGGTTTGGGTCATGACTCAGGTTCCGAATGCAAGAGCGACGGGCGAACGCGATGTCCGCCCTCGAAAATCAGGCAGCCTTCTTGGCGCCCATCTCTTCAGCTTTCTTGACCGCCTCGTCGATGCTGCCGACCATGTAGAACGCCTGTTCCGGCAGGTGGTCCACGTCGCCGTCGACGATCATCTTGAAGCCGCGGATGGTTTCCTTCAGCGGCACGTACTTGCCCGGCGAGCCGGTGAACACTTCGGCCACGTGGAACGGCTGCGAGAAGAAACGCTCGATCTTGCGCGCGCGCGACACCGCCTGCTTGTCTTCTTCCGACAGCTCGTCCATGCCGAGAATCGCGATGATGTCCTTCAGCTCCTTGTAGCGCTGCAGCGTGCCCTGCACGCGGCGGGCGACGTCGTAGTGCTCGACGCCGATCACGTTCGGATCAAGCTGACGGCTGGTGGAATCCAGCGGATCCACCGCCGGGTAGATACCCAGCGAAGCGATGTTACGGCTCAGCACCACGGTCGCGTCCAAGTGGGCGAAGGTGGTCGCCGGCGACGGATCGGTAAGGTCATCCGCGGGCACGTAGACGGCCTGGATCGAGGTGATCGAGCCGGTCTTGGTCGAGGTGATGCGCTCCTGCAGCACGCCCATTTCCTCGGCCAGCGTCGGCTGGTAACCCACCGCCGACGGCATACGGCCGAGCAGCGCGGACACTTCGGTACCGGCCAGCGTGTAGCGGTAGATGTTGTCGACGAAGAACAGCACGTCACGGCCCTTGCCCGAAGCGTCCTTCTCGTCGCGGAAGTACTCGGCCATGGTCAGGCCGGTCAGCGCCACGCGCAGGCGGTTGCCCGGCGGCTCGTTCATCTGGCCGTACACCATCGCGACCTTGTCGAGCACGTTGGAGTCTTTCATCTCGTGATAGAAGTCGTTGCCCTCGCGGGTACGCTCGCCCACGCCAGCGAACACGGACAGACCTTCGTGCGCCTTGGCGATGTTGTTGATCAGTTCCATCATGTTGACGGTCTTGCCGACGCCGGCGCCGCCGAACAGGCCAACCTTGCCGCCCTTGGCGAACGGGCACATCAGGTCGATCACTTTGATGCCGGTTTCCAGCAGATCGTTCGCGGCAGCCTGGTCGTCGTAGCTCGGCGCCTCGCGATGGATCACCCACTGATCCTGCTCGCCGATCGGACCGGCTTCGTCGATCGGGTTGCCGAGCACGTCCATGATGCG
>DASZCB010000696.1:0-7320 GCA_035943575.1 Rhodanobacter sp.
GAGCGAAATCCTTGTCGCCCCAATACGTCAACCAGCCGGGATAACCTTCGCCGATCCACACCGGTGCTTCGCCGGCGATCTCTTGCGCGGCGTCGAAATCGGTGTCGCCGTCGAGCCCCAGCGCTGCACCGGGCAAATACGTCTGCTGTTTCTGGACCTGCCCCAGTCCATCGGAAATCGAGAATGGCCCTTCGATACCGCGCTCCTGCCACATCGACCGCAGCAACTTGAGATAGTCCAGATCGTGACCGAACGAAGCGTATTCGTTCTCGATCTGCATCATCAGAATCGGCCCGCCGCGATTCACCATCAGCGGCGCGAAGTGCGGCGCCACCGCATCCATATAGCGCCGTACGGCTTGCATGTAATGCGGGTCGTCCTTGCTGCGCACCTGAATGTCGGGGTTGCGCAACAGGTATGGCGGCAGCCCACCGAAATCCCATTCGCCGCAAACGTACGGACCGGGGCGCAGATAAACCCACATGCCCTCCTGCTGGCACATCTGGATGAAACGGACGAAATCGCGATTGCCGGTTTTCAGATCAAACACGCCAGGCTCGGATTCCAGCGCATTCCACATCACATAGACCGCGATGGTATTGAGCCCCATCGCCTTCGCCATACGGATGCGATGCTGCCAGTGCTCGGCCGGTATCCGGATCGGATGCATCTCGCCGCTGCGGATCTGGGATGGATGGCCATCCAGCAGAAACTGCTGCGTCGAGAGTTCGAAGCGCTTCGGATGACCATCCGGCATCTGCTCGACCGGCGTGCCGGAAGAAGCAGTTTCGGCCTTGATGCGAAGACTGATGGCGGCCAGCGGCATCAAGGTGGTCAGGCGTAGGAAGTCACGTCGTTGCATCATGGTCTCTCCGCAAGATCGAAGGCTGCAGCCGATAAAATAGCTGCATGCGTGGCCACGCCGGACTGCGATGGCATCATTTGGTTTTCCGCCTGATCGTGAAGGCGTCGATCACCTTGCCTGCGCGATCGGTCAGTCTGACCTTCAGCTCCTGCTCGCCGGCGTCCACCCGCGCCACCTGGTCCTGGCCTACCACGAGGATCGGGAAGTCGTTGCCGCGTTCGCCCGGCTTGATGTGCATGAAGCGATGCTCGTGACCGGCGATGAACAGATCCACATGCGCCTGGTTCGCCGCCTGCATCCACTGGTCGTTGTGCCCATCAAGCCAGCCCCATTCCGGGTCGTGTCCCAGCAGCACGGTGAACGGCGCCGTTGTCGCCCGAGGCTCGTCGGCGAGCACCTGCTTGAACCAGGCGAACTCTTGCTGCCGGTAATCGCGCAGATTGTTCAGTCCCGCATAAACGTTGGTGGCATCGGGTTTGTCCTCGCCGGTATCGACCATCACCAGATGCAGCGGGCCGTCGTCGCGAGTGTAGAAGAACTTGCCACTCTGCGAATGCAGATACTCCCCGAACGAGCGAGCTTGCTCGCCGCGGTAGTCATGGTTGCCGCGCACGTAGAGCAGCGGCGTGCGCCCTTGCAGGCCTACTGCCATCGGATCGAGAAACTTGTCCTTCACCTGGCTCTCGCTGACGACGTAATTGAGGCTGTCGCCGGTGTGCACCACAAAATCGACCGGTGCCTGACCGATCATGCCCATCAGTGCATGGATACGACCCACGTCCTCGTGCGTATCCGTGATGACAGCAAAGTGGGTGGCCTTCTTGGTAGTGTCGAAGGTGGTAAAGCTGGCGATCGGGCTGGCGACCGGGCGCCCCATGTCGGGCCAGTACGGCTTCAAAGCCACTACCCGCCGCGACGAAACCTGGTACTGGTAGGTATGCCCCGGCTGCAAGCCGTCGATAAGAACGCGATGCACAGTGCCGACCGGCACCAGCCCATCCACCTGCGGGATGAGCTCGTGTTCGAGCTTGCCCACGCCGTAGCTCACCTTGCCGTCGCTGGCGCTATCCGTCATCCACTCGACCAGCACCGAGGTATCCGACATGTCGAGCAATAGCGGCCCCATCGTGATGGCGGGCGTGGCGTCGAAAGTCTTGTAGGGCACATTGGGATCGTCGTCCGCGACCGCTACTGGCTTGCGCTGCGAGGAGCCCGGTGTCATCCGCGATGGATTGGCCTGCGCCCAAGTCGAGGCCGTTGCGAGCATTGCCGCGCTGACCAGCAACAGGACGCACGGTGTTTTCAGGCGCTTCATCCGGCGGTCCTTTCAAGCGGAACGATTCAGTCGAACCCATGCAGCACTGCTACAAGCAATGTGATGTGGCAGCTGCCTTGCGCGTCGATCGCGACACAACGGCCGGCGGCAGTGTCGCCGATACCGTCGAGGAGGATACCGTGTCGACCCTCCAGCGATGGCAATGCCGAATCGGCCAGCGGCAGTCTTCAGCAGATTGTGTCGGGTCGGATCGAACATCGACATCGCCTCATTCGCGCGAGGTTCCGCTGCCGGCCGCACGCAGCAGCCGGCAGACAGGACTCAGTGCTTCGTCACCGGTGTCAACTCCAGCGTCAGCACCTCGAACGGCGCCAGCTGCACCGTGTCGGGGTGATCGGCATCCAGCTGTTGCGGCAGCTGGCTACCACCGGTTTTCCACACATCACGCACGCTGAAACGGTGCGCAGCGTCTTTCGGCAGTTCCAGCTGACGCTGCAGATCGATCACTGCCATCTGCGGTTTTGCATCCGGATTGCGCAGCGTGACGATCGCTTTCGTCGATGACCACGCGGCCCAGCCATAGACATTCAGCCGGTCCGGATCGCCACCGATCCAGTGCGTGTCGCGCAGCACATCGGCGTTGGCGCGCGACCACTTCGCTGCCGCGGCCAGCGTGTCCCAATCCTGCGTGCTCAGCAGCGACGGCGTGATGTACAACTCCTGCAGCTCGGTGCCGGTGGCGAAGTACGAGTGCACTTCGTTGGCGAAGTCGTGACCCGGATCGGTGTTGAGCTTACGGTTTTCCTTCGCGTAGATGATGCCGTGGAGCATCAGCGAATTGATCGGGAACAGCGGCCCCTTGAGCACGACGTTGCGATAGGTCTGCGCGTCGCGATAGGTGATCCACTGCTCGCGCGTACTGCCCACGCCGGTTTCGCTATCGTCCTCACCGTCGCGCCAGATGGTGTCGGCGTAATGCAGCCAGAACGGTGACGCCCAGGTGCCGGTGGTGAGGTTGATGAAGGTTTCCGGCTTGGCCGTGCGGATATCGTCGATCAGCTGGATCGCCGCTGCGAAGTCGCTGTCGAAACGGCTGCCGGGAAACACGCTGCTGACGTTGCCGGTGCCATCGAACTTGAACTGGTTGATGCCATCCTTGTTAACCAGCTCCAGCACCACGTCGTGGAAGCGCTGGTAGTACTTCGGACCGGAAAGCTCGAAACCACCTTCGTTGATCTCGTAACCTGCTGCCTTGCCGTTTTTGATGCGCTCCTGCTGCGGCTTGCTGTAGCCGCCCCATGGCGACAGCCACACGCCCGGCGCTGCGCCGTACTTGGCAGCCGCGTCGCGCAACGGCACGAAACCGTGCGGAAAATCCTTGCTGAAATTCCAGCTGCCGCTGCGATCGTCCCAGCCGTCGTCGAACAGGAACGAATCCAGTTTCACGCCGCGCTTCACGTGCAGCTCGGTGCCGACGGTGTTGATCCGATCCAGCGCCTGCGTCTCGGTGTACGGCGTGAAATAGCCGATGTCGTACCACGAGTTGTAGTGCAGGAACGGACGATACGGATGCGCCCGTTCGCGCTCGACGTAGCTGGCGAAATCACGCCGCAGCTGGCCATCACGCACCACGCCGACCACCGCCGAATAGGCGATCGTCTTGCCCTGCTCCAGCGGCAATTGCCGATCCAACGTCAGTTTGACGTCGCTGCCGCGCACCGTGCTTTCGGACAGCGGATGCTCGAAGCCGAGATAGACGTCGCCGGCGACCACCGGCGAACCCTTGACCTCGCCGCTGACTTCCGCGCCGACAGCCTGCGTCTCCAGCAACGATACCTTGGCGATCTTCTCGTCCTGCTTCAGCGCGGTGATCGAGACCAGCTCACGCAGATAGGGCGAGCCGTCGCGCTGCAGCAACTGCCAGTCCACCCGGAAGCGACCGTTGGCATCGCCGAAACTGGCCTGTACCGATTTGCCGGGAAGGCGCTCGGCGAGGCGCGAGGCCTTCGCATCCACCGGCAATGCCTGCTCGCGCGGCGGCGAGAGCAAGTGCATGTCACCAGCCTTGATCGTGCTGCCATCGGCCAGTATTAGCGCTAACGGTGCGATGACTTTGAGCGTGCGGCCGCGCACCCGATCCGTCACAACCATGTCAGTAAGATGTTGCTGATCGATCGTCCAGCTCGCCTCGATCGCGGCGTTGCCGAAACTTTCCGCACCCTGCTTGTCGGCGAACGCCGTCGCGCCCGGATGCAGCACCAGCCACCCGCTGGTCATGCTGTCGTCGGCGCGTGCTACGCCAGCACCCAACAAGCAGGCGACGAGCAGCGACACGCACATACGTGACTTGCGCAAGTCGGTAGGCACAACAGCAGGGGCTGCGATTCGATCACACAGAGAGTGATGCATGTTCTGGAACCTCACAGAGATATTGATAAGCAACAGGCCATGATTGCCGCGTCCCTGCGGCAATCATGCGGTCACCTGAAAGTAGAACGGACGACGTGCATCAGTAGTCGTAGGTGACACCCACACGCACATAACGTGGCGGCTGCAGCACCAACGGCGTGCCGTAGAGCGGATTCGGCGTGCCCGCGCTGTTCCCGTTGTAATCGGGCGACAGGTTGAGCGGTGCCTGGCCGTTGAACACGTTGAACACGTCCAGGCTGAAACCGAGCTTGTGGTCGGCAAACGCCGGGCGGTAGTGGATGCCCAGGTCAAGCTGCTTCATCCATGGCAGGCGTCCGGTTGCCCCCGGCGGCGACGGCTGGCCGTTGCACCAGTGGTAGTTGGAGCCGTAACCGTCCGGATCGGTCTGGCCTGGCCCGTAGTAGCCCAAACAGTACTTCGGTCCACCCGACGTCAGGTTGAGGTTGGCCGAAACCAGCCACTCGGGCGTTACCGCGTAGTAGCCGTAGGCCTTGATCACATTCGTGTGATCGTTGCCTTGGGGGCCATTGGCGTAAGCCATCAGTTCCGGGAAATCCCAGTCCTCGTTCTGCGTGCCGCCGATGGCCCTGATGTTGGACTGGCCCTGGCCTTCGCTGTTGCCGTAGCTGCGCGAGAAGGCATAGCTGACCTTGCCGTACCACTTGCCGTCGAACGGATGCTCGAGGAAGGTCTCCAGCGCGTAATAGCGGCGCACCGCACGCGGGAACTGCATGTCGGCGTTGGACAGCGTCACACTGTGGAAGGTGCCGCTCGGATCCTGCACTGCGAAGGTGTTGGCCTGGCCCGGGTTGATGTAGTAACAGGTGGCGGTGTTGGTGTCGGTGATGCCTTCCGAAGCCGCCTTGTCCACCACTGCCTGGACATCGCACCAATCGTCGATCACGTGCCGCAGCATGCGCCGGGTGAGCTTGGCGCCATAGACCCAATTCGGGCCGGCGGTCTTGCTGAAGCCGAGCATGAACTCGTCCTGGTCCATGGCCTTGAGGCTGGTCGCTGTCATGGTGCGCGGATCGGGCGTCTGGCCGTAGGCACCGTTCGGCGACACCGGTGGCGACATCTGTGTCAGTCCGGTTGGCGTGCCGTCCGCCGCGATACCGCTGTACGTATAGAACTGCGAGGTGGCCACGTAGCCGTTCGCGGGATCGCCCGGGGCGATCGGCGAGCCGAGGTAGTAACGCCCGGCATTGCCGAACACCTTGAACGAGCTGTCGCCGAACACGTCCCAACTGAAGCCCACGCGTGGCGCCCACTGCGGCTTAGTCTGGCGCATATAGGCGCTGGCGCTGGCATTGGTGTTGGTGAAGCCGTCGTCGCGCAGGCCGATGGAAAACAGCAGGCGGTCGTTGAACTGCCACTGGTCCTCGATGTACTCGGCACGTTGGCTGGAGAACAGGTTGCCGCCCTGGTTGAAGATGTACTTGTAGGCGTAGTAACCACTCGAACCGTTCGGGTAACTGGCCGGAGCTCCCACACCGAGGCTGGGAAACAGCGGCTGATTCGCGGGCGTCACATAACCATAAATCCATTGGTAGCCCGGCCCGGAGGTCAACTCTTCCTGATTCCTGGCTGCCGTGCGCAGGTTGTCGATGCCTGCGGTGATCGTGTGGTCGCCCAGGGAATACGTCAGTGCGACACGCAGGTTGGTGGACACGAAATTCATGCCCGGGTTGGTGATCTGGTTGACGTTCTGATTATTGGTGATCGGCGTTCCGCCGTTCAGTGCCGGATTCTGGCTCGTATAGTTACCGATGTACGTCAGGCTCGGATCGTAGGCGGGGGACTCGCTGTAGCTGCGCGTCTTCATGCTGCCGTACAAGGCGGTCAGGGTCAGCTTGTCCGTGATGTAGCTGGTGAACTTCGCCGACCACATGTCGCCGCCGTGCTTGGTGTTGTTGGCGTAGGACTTGAAGCCTGAATCGCTCAGCTTGTTGTAGTCGTACTTGTAGACAGAGCCGCTCCCCTCGCTCTTCTCCGACGCGCCGGTCAGCTCGAGCAGGTTGCTGTCGTTGATGTTCCAGTTGACCTTGGCATACCACTTGGGCAGCGTGCTCTTGTAGTGCGAGTCGGTGCCGGAAGAAACGCTGTTGACCGAGTTTCCTTCCGTGTGGGTCATTTCCGCCGAGGCGAACAGGAACAGGCGATCCTTGATCAGCGGGCCGCCCACGTAGAGGTCGTAAACGGACGTCCAGTTGCTGTTCTGGTTCCTCGGGTCGTACAGGTTGCCGGCCACAGGCGACGGCGGCAGGCCATTTGCGTAGTAGGTGCTGTTCTGGTTCGCGACCATCGACGACGGCTCGTAGAGATACTGCGCGCCGAAATGCCACTCGTTGGTGCCGCTCTTGCCGATCATGTTGAGCACGCCGCCATCGCTGCGCCCGTACTGCGCGCTGTAGCCACCGGTGTAGACCTCCTCTTGCTCGATGGAGCCATACGGCAAGGTGATGCCGCCTTGGGAGAGGTTCGGATCGGTCGTGTTGAATCCGTTGAGGTAGTACGCGTTCTCCGTGGACGACGAACCGCCGAAGCTGATCAGCGGCTGGCCCGTCGTGCTCGTCGCGCCGCCCGCACCGAAGTTGGTCGCCGGCGCCAGCAACGCAGCCGCTTCCGCGGAATGCGCCAGCGGCAGCTTGGCCAGCTGCTCGGCAGTGAGGACCGTGCGCGAGTCCACCGAGCTGACGTCGATCGGCGGCAATGCGTTGGCCGAAACGTTCACGCCCGCTAGCTGCTT
>DASZCB010000697.1:0-3974 GCA_035943575.1 Rhodanobacter sp.
AGCGGGGTGTAAGACTCGCCGCGGCTTGGCACCGCCGTCGCCCCGCCGACGCTGACGGTGACGCAAACCCTACTGGGCGCGTCAGGCAAGATCGAAATCGAAAGGTCGCGGACATTTGCACATATCTGCTCGGCAACGCGCTGAGCACCTACCTGCAATGTTGAGGGCAGCACCATGGCAAACTCTTCGCCGCCGTATCGGGCCGCGAGATCGGCCGGCCTTTGCGCGCATTGCTGCATCACATTGGCGACCTGCTTCAACACCTCGTCCCCGGCGAGGTGACCGTAGGTGTCGTTGTACAGCTTGAAGTTGTCGATATCGATCATGAGGATCGAGAAGTCTTCGCGATCGCGAACGGCGCGACGCCACTCGGCTTCTAGGTACGCGTCCAGATTGCGGCGATTGCTGAGCCCGGTGAGGCCATCGACGTCGCTCAGTCGACGCAACGCCTCGTTCATCTGCATCAGTTGCTGCTGGTTTTCGCGCAACGCACGGTAGGCCGCGTCGCGCTGCAGCTGATTAGTATAGGCCCGCGAATGATGACGGATGCGCGCGATCAGTTCGATGCTCTCCGGGAGCTTGACCAGGTAGTCGACGGCGCCAGTCGCGAACGCCAGGCTCTTTACGGCGGCGTCTTCCTTGCTGGACAACACGATGATCGGAACATTCCGGAGCGCCGGATGCATCTGGTACACATGGATCAGGGTCATGCCGTCGACGTCCGGCATGACCAGGTCTTGCATGATCACGGTGGGCCTCAGCGCCGCGGCCATTGCGACGGCTTCGCCGCCGACGCTGCAATAGTGGAATTCGATATCTGGTTCGTTCGCGACCGCCCGGCGAACGGCTTCGCCGATGATGGCCTGGTCATCGACCAGGAATACGACAATCCGGCCATCACTCACGGATGCCTCGACGGTTGCAGGGAGAGCGAATGAACCTGACGAGATCATTTGGGAGTGCTCCTAGAGTTGACTGCAAAGACGTCCTGCAGCCTGGGCCCGATCTTTTCGATCGGCAGTATGTCGACCGCGGCGCCGAGTTCGGCAGCGGCCTTCGGCATTCCGTAAACGGCGCTGCTCGCCTGGTCCTGGGCGATCGTGTGGTGACCCTTCAACCGCAATGCCTTGAGGCCGGCGGCGCCATCGCGTCCCATGCCAGTGAGCAGCACGCCGATCGCTTGTCCCACCCATGATGCGTTGATGCTTTCAAAGAACACATCGACCGAGGGGCAATAGGACAGTTCGGCCGGCTCACGGGTGTAGCCCAAGCAGCCATCGGCGCTGACAACCAGGTGTTCGTGGGCACGCGCCAACAACACCGTTCCCGCCGTCGGGCGGTCCCCAGGCTGTGCCAGGCGAACCGGCCAAGTGGAAGAACGGCTGAGCCAATCCGCCATGCCCTGCGTGAACTGCTCGTCGATGTGTTGGATCACCACGATCGCCGCCGGAAATGTCGCCGGCAACGCCCCCAGCACTTTCGCCACGGCAGGCGGCCCCCCCGCCGAAGCACCGATCGCAACCAGCCGATTTGCAGTCGGTAGGCGGTCGGCTGGTTCACGTGCCGTCTTGCTCGGTCGGTCGCCGATCAACCGGCCGATCATGTCGATTTTTGAGAGCAGTGGCGCGGCGTTGTCTGCACCATCGCCCAGCACCGGCATGTCGGTGGCGTCGATGGCACCGTGGCCCACGGCTTCGAACACCAGCGGCGCGTTGTCCTTGACGCTGGCGGTCACGATCAGCACAGCACAGGGCGTGCGGGCCATGATCTGCCGAGTGGCCTCGACTCCGTCCATGCCGGGCATCAGCAGATCCATCAGCACCAGGTCGGGCCGGTTCTCGGCGCAGCGCGCAACAGCTTCATCGCCGTCTGTCGCCGACCACAGGATCGTGTGCTCGGGCCGCTGTGCCAAGGCGCGCCGCAACGCCTCCAGTGCCATGGTCAGGTCATTGACGATGCCGATCTTCATGCCGTCGCCTCACCGATGAGGTCGACCACCGCCTGCAGCAAGGCGTCCTCGTGGAAGCTGCTTTTGGTCAGGTAGAAGTCGGCGCCAGCATCCAGCCCGCGTCGCCGATCCTCTTCGCGATCCTTGTACGACACCACCATGACCGGCACATCACGCAAGCGGGCATCCTTCTTGATGAGGCCGACCAGCTCGATACCGTCCATGCGCGGCATGTCGATGTCGGTGACGACGAGATCGAACTGACCCAGGCGCACTGCGTTCCATCCGTCCACGCCGTCGACCGCGACCTCGACCGCGTAACCGCCGTTCTCGATCAGCTTGCGTTGCAGCTCGCGTACGGTAAGCGAGTCGTCCACTACCAGCACCCGTTTGCGCGTCACTTCTTCGACGCCCTCGTCATAGCGCACGCTCGCCAGATGCCCGGTCGATACCAACCGTTCGACCGACTGGATCAGGTCGTCCACATCGACGATGAGCAGCGGCGACCCATCGTCGAGCAACGCGCCGGCGCTGATGTCCTTGATCTTGCCCAGGCGCGGGTCCAGCGGCTGCACGACGAGCTCGAACACCCCGCGGAAGCGATCCACCGCCAGCCCGTACTCGTGACCGCGATTGCGGTCACCGACCACAATGACCGATAGCTCGTCAGGCGCGGTTTTCGACTCGGTGCCTTCCAGCACCTGCTGGGCAGCAACCAAGCCGATCTGGCGGCCGCTCAACTGGAAGTGTTGGCGGCCCTCCAGCAGCTCCACTTCGGTGCGCAGCACCGTCGCCGTACAGACGATGTGGGCCAACGGGAACGCGTAGGGCTCACCTCCAATCTCAGTAATCAGGGCCTTCACGACCGAGGTTGTCAGCGGCAGATGCAACTGGAAACGCGAACCTTGTCCGGCCTGGGACGACAAACTCACGCTTCCACGCAACTGTTTGACCATGTTCTGCACGGCGTCTAGGCCGACGCCTCGGCCGGAAATCTCCGACACGGTGTCCTTGACCGTAAAGCCGGGCAGAAACAGGAACTCCAGCAGCTCGGCCTCAGTGAAGCGTTGCGCGGTCTGCTCGTCGGCCAAGCCGCGCGCGACGATCGCCCTGCGCACACGCTCGATGGCGATGCCCTGGCCGTCGTCGGAGACGCTGATCTCCAGCAAGCCGGCGATGTGGTGGGCCTCGATGCGCACGTGGCCTTCGGCGGGCTTGCCGGCCGCCATCCGTTCCAGTGGTGTTTCGATGCCGTGATCGACGGCGTTGCGCAGCAGGTGGGTGAGCGGCGCCTTCAGCTTCTCCAGCACGTCGCGATCGACCTGGGCCGTTTCGCCGACAATTTCGAGGTGCGCCTCCTTGCCCAGCTCGCGCGCCAGATCCCGCACCATTCGCCGGAATTCCTGGGTGCCGTCGGCGAACGGCCGCATGCGGCTGGCCAGGGCCTCGTCATAGAGTCGGTGCGCGACGCTTGCATAGCGCCGATCGAACATATCGAGCTGCGTCACCCGGTCGGCAAGGACCCGCTGGCATTCGTCGATCTTGCCGCAGGCTTCCGCCAGGATCTCCGCAGCGACCGGATCAGCCGAATGCACCGACCAGGACTCGTTGAGACGGTCGAGCGCGGTCGCAGTGTCGCGCTGAAGCTGCTTGAGCCGCATCAACGAGTGAATGAAAGGCTCGAGCCAACGCGACTGGACCAGCGATTCGCCAGCCAGTCCGAGCATGCGGTTGAGGTTGCTCGCGGTGACCCGCAGCACGCGTTCAGCGATTTCGTCGACAGCAACGCCTGCAGCATCGGCCGGGGGCGAAGCCCGGGGTGCAGCCGATCCCTCCGTGTCGGTGCTGGCAGCCAACGCCGACGCCAGCGCGGCCCGAAACTCTTCCGCTTCCGGCGACGCCTCCTGTGTCCATCGCTCCGCGTCCTCCGCGGGCGTGCCGGCGATGCGGCCGAGCAGATCGACGCCGCGCAGAAGCACATCGATAACATCGTGGCGCAGCGTGAGGCGGCCTTGCTGGGGTTCGA
>DASZCB010000698.1:0-2011 GCA_035943575.1 Rhodanobacter sp.
CCGCGTTGTCCGAATACGCGGACAACGTATGCGCCGGCGAATGCTGGTGGGTGTGCTTGATCATGCCGAACAGGCTCTTGTCCTGTTCCACGCCGTCCACCGTCCAGCTGGCGTTGAACACCTTGTGCCGGCAATGCTCCGAGTTCGCCTGGGCGAACATGAAAAGCTCGGCGTCGGTGGGGTCGCGACCCAGTTCCTCGTAGCGGTCGACCAGATATTCGATCTCGTCGTCGGCCAGTGCCAGACCCAGCCGCGCATTCGCCTCGGCCAGCGCCGCCTGCGGATCGGCGCCGAGCGCGACGTACACCAGGTCGCCGGGCGATCCAGCCAGGAACAGGCCTTGCGCGTCGTCGATGCGGCTCAACACCGACTGCGTCATCGCGTCATGCAGCACCGCCATGATCGCGACGTGATCCGGCGCCTCGGCGGGCGGCAGCCCGGCCACCTGCCAGGCCAGCCCGCGTTCCACCCGGCGCACGTCGAAACCGGCGCCGTGCAGGATGTCGGTGGCCTTGCTCGACCACGGCGAAATCGTACCCAGCCGCGGCACTACCCACAGTGTGGCCGGATCGGGGACGCCATCCTTCGCTTCCAATACCGCCAGCAGCCGCTGGCGCAACGCGCCTTCGGGCGCCGCATCGGCGTCGATGAAATAGACGAACCACGACGCCTGTACGCGCACGCCACGATGCAGGGCATCCAGGCGGGCATTGAGACGTTCGAGGCGGAACGGCGAGAGGGCGCTCTGCCCGTCGAGTGCGATCATGCGGGGAACGGCTTGCTAAGCGAAGGAAGCCCCTATTCTAGCCGATGCTGCAATACGGCATAAGCACGATGTTTACTCACCGCACTTTGCCCCTCCCCTGCTCGTAGGGGAGGGGCACGGCCCAAAGCCTCAGCTGCCCTTCTGCAACGCCTGCAGCAACTGTTCCGGGGTGACAAAGCCACCCAGGGTGCCGCCGTCCGGGCCGATGATCATCGGCGTGCCGGTGACACCCAGCTTCAGGCCCAGGTCGAATTGATCCTTGACCGGATTGGTGCAGCTGACCGGCTTCGGCGCATGCCCTTCCTTCGCCGCAGTGAACGCTGCCTTGCGATCGCTGGCGCACCACACCGAAACCATCTCGGTATAGGTTGGCGTGGGCCGCCCAGCCGTGGTGGTCACGCCCTCGCGCGGCCACGCCAAGTACTCCAGTGCGATGCCGGCCTTGTTGAACTCGGCGACATGCTCGTGCAGCGCGCGGCAGAAGCCGCAGTTGACGTCGGTGAACACACTCACCGTGTACTTCGGGTGCGCCGGCGCAAACACGATGCGCTGGGCAGCCGGCACCTTGGCCAGCTCGTCCTTGCGGAAACGACTCCAGGCAGCATCGTTGACGTTCTTGTGCTTGCCCAGGTCGATCACGTCGCCGTGCATCAAGTATTTGCCATCGGTGCTGACGTAGACCATCTGGCCGGCGGCTATCACCTGGTAGAAGCCCGGCATCGCCGCCGGCTCGATCGAGTCGACCTGGATATTCGCCGACAACCCCTTCAGCGCCTGCTGCACCATCTGCACGGCAGCCGGCGTGACGCCCTGGCCGGCAACCGGCACCGCAGCGCCATCGGCAGCCCATGCACTGAACGCGAATCCGCTGACGCACAAGGCCAGCAAGCATTTCTTCAACATGACAAACCTCGTTCGATTCCGATCCACGCGCACGTTGCCGCCGCCGTAGCCCCATTCTCGCACAGCCGGCGGAACCTCCCCCTTTCGTCAGTGACTCCTGGGCATGACGCATGGCGCCGGGCGTTTCAGCAAATATCTCTGTCCTCTTGTGTTTGAGTACAATCTTGACTTTGCCGCATCCTCCTCCAACGGCTTGAATGGCCACGCGGAATCATCTTGATTATTTGTGCTCCCAACGTATTGACCACCGAGGAACTCAGCGCGATACGCAGCGGACTTCAGGGTGCTGCGTTCGTCGACGGCGCTAGCACGGCCGGCTGGTCGGCACGCGAGGTCAAGAAA
>DASZCB010000699.1:0-2893 GCA_035943575.1 Rhodanobacter sp.
CGGTTTTCCGTGCGGTATCAGGCGATCCGATTCCGGGGAAATCTGCCCAGCTCTATACAACGCTGATCGACAACCGCGGGCCGCAGTACAACGACTTGGGCGAACCGCCGGAAGCGCTCAGCTATACCGATGCGACCGCGCTAATCGACGCGCACAAGGCGAAGCATCAGACGCTGCTTTACAAAGTGGCGCCGTCGGTATTGCCGGAAGGCAGCCAGAGCCTGCCGTTCACGGCGGACGGCTATGCCACCAATGCGGACTTCTTCGGCATGTTCGAAGTGCCGTTCGAATACGGCGGTGCCTGGCATGCGAATGACGACGATCAGCGCGCAGCGGTGGCGGTGATCAGCCACGAGCTCAACCAGCAGCTGTTCGGCGGTGCCGACAGTGTCGGCCGCGAAGTGACCCTGGACCGGCACACCTACCGCATCGTCGGTGTGACTGCGCATTGGGATCCGCAGCCGCGGTTCTACGATCTGTTCAGCGGCAACGCCTTTTCCGATCCGGTACAGCTCTACGTGCCATTCAACCGCGCGGTGGATGCGCAGTTCGACACGGCCGGGCGCAACAATTGCGGCGGCATCCGGGACTACGGCGTCGGCCGCGAAGGCTGGTTGCACGGCGAGTGCGTATGGATACCGGTATGGGTGGAGCTGACCAGCCACATCGAGGTAGAACGCTACCGCGAGTTCCTTACCCATTACGCAGCCGAGCAGCAGCGTGCCGGTCGCTTCCACTGGGCTCCCAACGTGCGCCTGCGCAGCGTCATCAACTGGCTCGATTTCGAGCAGGTGGTACCACCTGAGAGCCGCATCTCGCTGATGGTCGCACTGGGCTTCTTCGTGATCTGCCTGGTCAACACGATCGGTCTGCTGCTGGCCAAGTTCATGCGTCGCGCAGCGGAAATCGGTGTGCGTCGTGCACTCGGGGCGTCGCGTTGGGAGATCTACCAGCAGTTCCTGGTCGAGGCTGGCACCGTAGGCCTGGCTGGCGGCGTGCTGGGGCTGCTGTTGACTGCCATCGGCATGTTCGGCGTGGGCCTGATATTCGATCCGGCCATCGCGCGTCTGGCGCACATCGATCTTGCGCTGATCGCGATGACCCTGCTGGTGGCCACCGTCGCCACCGTGCTCGCTGCGTTCTATCCAACGTGGCGGGCTGCGCAGGTGCAGCCGGCGTGGCAGCTGAAGTCGAATTGAGAGGAGGGCTCGAGCATGATCCAGATCAAACCCATCCTCGCCGCGATGCGTCACCACAAGGCCGGCACCGTGCTGATCGCGCTGCAGATCGCGCTGACCCTGGCGATCGTGTGCAATGCGTTGTTCATCATCCAGCAGCGTACGGCGCGTCTTTCGCGGCCGAGCGGCGTCGAGGAAAACAACCTGTTCGCGATCCAGAGCGACTGGGCCGACAAGTCCGATCCGCAACACACCGACATACAGATGCAGGCCGACCTGCTCGCACTACGTCAGCTCGGCAGCGTGCAGGACGCTTCGCCCACAAACAGTTTCCCGCTGCGCGGCGGCGGCTGGGACAACTTCGTCAAGCTGGCACCAGACCAGGTCAAGATGACCACCGATGCGGCGATCTACTTTGCCGACGAGCACAGCCTGGCGACGCTGGGCACGAAGCTGATTGCCGGGCGCAATTTCACCGCCAGCGAAATCGGCAGCCAGAAGCCGCGCGACGAGCTCTCCTCGGCACAGATCATCATTAGCAATGGCCTCGCGCAGCGGCTGTTCCCGGGCGGATCTGCGCTGGGCAAGACGATCTACGTTTCGGCCGGCACCAAACCGTCGACCGTCATCGGCATCACCGACACCTTGCAGGCGCATATGCAAAGCCGGAGGACCCCGGACTACGCGTACAACGCCGTACTGATTCCGGCACGCCTGCTGGACGACGGTACGCTGTATCTGGTGCGCGCCAAGCCTGGCCAGCTGGCCGCCGCCATGCGGGACGCACCGAAAGCACTGTATGCGCAGAGCCGCATGCGCATCATCGACCGCAAGGATGGCGTGATGACCTTCACCCAGGTGCGCCAACGCTTCTACAAGAGTGACCTGGGCATGGCGATACTGATGGGCATCATCAGTGTAGTGCTGCTGGCGATTACCGCTGCCGGCATCGTGGGCCTGACCAGCTTCTGGGTCGGCCAGCGGCGCAAGCAGATCGGTGTGCGCCGCGCGCTCGGCGCCACCCGTGGCGACATCCTCAATTACTTCCTCATCGAGAACTTGTTGATCGGGATTGGTGGCGTGCTGTTCGGCGCGGTGCTGGCGATCGGCATCAATCTCTGGATGGTGACCCAGTTCGAAATGGCGCGACTGTCGCTGGCCTATGTGGCTGCCGGCGTGGTCGCGTTGCTGTTGCTTGGCCAAGGCGCGGTGCTGGCACCAGCGCTGCGTGCCTCTCACGTGTCGCCGGTGGAGGCGACACGCTCGGTGTGACTTTTTTTACTCCCTCTCCTGCGGGCAGGGGGGAGGAGACAACCAACGGAGCCATGAGCATGTTTACCTACTATCTCGAACTGGCTTTGCGCAGCCTTCGGCGCAGTCCCGGCCTGACTGCGTTGATGGTGCTGACGATCGGTTTCGGCGTGGCAGCGTCGATGACGACGTATTCGGTGTTTCGCGCGGTGTCGGGCGATCCGATTCCGTGGAAGTCTTCGAAGCTGTTCGTGCCGCAGATTGACGTCTGGGGTCCGAACGGACGCAGCAGCAATAACGACGGCGAGCCGTCGGACGCGCTGGACTACACCGATGCGATGGCGCTGATGCGCGATCATCGCGCGAAGCGCCAGTCGGCGATGTATCAGGTCTCGCCCTCGGTGGTGCCGATGCAGGCCGGCAAGCATCCGCTCAACGTCAGCGGCCATGCGGTGTACAGCGAG
>DASZCB010000700.1:0-1672 GCA_035943575.1 Rhodanobacter sp.
CACTGGCTCGGCGTGCACGACAAGCTGAAGATCCTGATCGGCGTCGGCACCGCGATCTGCGGCGGTTCGGCCATCGCCGCGGTCACACCGATCATCCGCCCGGACGACCACGACACCGCGTTCGCGATCTCCACCATCTTCCTGTTCAATCTCGTCGCGGTGCTGCTGTTCCCGCTGCTCGGCCACCTGATGCATCTGAGCGACCTCGGCTTCGGCCTGTGGGCCGGTACCGCGATCAACGACACTTCATCGGTGGTCGCTGCCGGCTACAGCTTCAGCAAGACCGCCGGCGACTACGCCACCATCGTCAAGCTGACCCGCGCCACCCTGATCATCCCGGTCTGCCTGGTGCTCGCCTTCGTCGTCGCCGCGCGAGAGAAGCGCAAGCACACGCAGGAAGGCAGCGTCGGTCACTTCAGCCTCGCCAGCATCTTCCCGTGGTTCATCCTGTGGTTCCTGGTCGCGTCGGCGCTGCGCACCGCCGGCCTGATTCCGCTGGCGATCCAGCCGGCGATTCACACGCTGGCCGAGTTCCTGATCATCGTGGCACTCACCGCGATCGGCCTGTCGGCCAATCTGCGCAAGATGGCCGCCAGCGGCGCGCGGCCGATCCTGCTGGGGCTGGGTGTATGGATCGCGGTGGCGGTCAGCAGCCTGCTGGTGCAGCTGGTGATCGGGCAACTCTGAGGAATGCGTCGTGACGAGTGAGCACAAGTGGCTGCCTGCCACTCGTGCTCACTCCGTGCATGCATTCACTACCCGCATGCGCTCGCCTGACCTATCTGGTCGATGAACCTGGCGCCGGCTGGCTGTGCATCAGCGATCGCCGGATGAAGGCATGTACATCGTCCTTCGACACCACGCCGCGACCCGTGGCATCGATGGCGTCGAAGTTCTTGACGATGAAAGGGACATGCCCAGCCTTCGCTTCATCCTTGCTGAGCTGGCCATCCCGATTTTTGTCCGCTGCGTCGAAGTTCCTGTCCAGCGTATCCACGTTGTCGACGAGGCGGCCCATGCCCGTCTGCGCGGGAGCCGGCAATGGCGCGATTGCGCAGGTGGCGAATACAAGCAACATGAGCATCGTACGTGGCATAACACTCTCCTGGTCGTGTGACTGGCTACGGAATATCTCATGTCTGCGACGATCATGAGAACCAGCTGGTGCTCGCCCTCACCTTCGTCGTCAGCAGCCTGCTGATGCAGTCGATGATCGGTCGGCTGTGACCGCCGCAACGTCCTTCAACCCGACGCTGCGGAACACGGCGGGCCGATGGATCTCCCACGAACCGACAGACTGCAGCCACCGCTCCCACGCAATGGTCGCGGTGCAGGGCCCGAGCGTGCAGATGCGGATCTCGCGTCTGGCCGCCTCCGCCATCAGCCTATCCAGCACCTCACGCAGCATCGTGCCCTCGAACGGCGTGTACAGATAGAACACGGTGCCGGCTGAAAGATCGGCCGCCCGCACATCCCCCTGCACAAACGTCACCTGGCCGAGGTTCAGCGCGTGCGCGCAGCGCCGGGCGCAATCGACATAGGCCGCCTCCCATTCGATGCCGATGCAACGTGCGCCGGTGCAGATGGCAGCAAGCAGGGGAACCTGACCCAGACCCGAGCCAAGATCGATCAGCACGTCGCGCTCGCTGAGTGCGGTGCACACGACCATGTC
>DASZCB010000701.1:0-1656 GCA_035943575.1 Rhodanobacter sp.
CCTCTCCAATACCTCACTCCGGAGCGAGTCGTGACCATCGCCGCCAAGTTTGAAATCGAATACCTGCAATACCTCGATGCCGAGGGCAAGCAGGTCCGTGACGATCTGCCCGAGTTCGCGAAGGACCTCGGCCACATGGTCGAGCTGTACAAGCTGATGCTCTCGACCCGTGTGTTCGACGCCAAGTCGATCGCGCTGCAGCGCACCGGCAAGCTCGGCACCTACGCCAGCTGCCTAGGCCACGAGGCCGCGCATGTGGGCATCGGCAGCGCGATGCGCCCGGAAGACGTCTACGCACCGAGCTACCGCGAATATGGCGCACAGCTGTATCGCGGCGTGCAACCGCGCGAGGTCTACATGTACTGGGGCGGCGACGAGCGCGGCAACGACTATCAGAAGGAACCTGCGCGCCACGACTTCGCCTGGTCGGTACCGATCGCCACGCAATGCCTGCATGCGGCCGGTTCGGCGCTGGCGTTCAAGATCCGCGGCGAGAAGCGCGTGGCAGTGTGCACGATCGGCGACGGCGGTTCGTCCAAGGGCGACTTCTACGGCGCGATCAACATCGCCGGCGCGCAGAACCTGCCGCTGGTAGCGGTAATCGTCAACAACCAGTGGGCGATTTCGGTGCCGCGCAAGATCCAGACCGGCGCGCCGACCTTGGCGCAGAAGGGTATCGCTGCGGGCCTGTTCTCGATCCAGGTGGACGGCAACGACATCATCGCGGTGCGCAAGGCGATGGAAGATGCACTGGAACGCGCCCGCAGCGGCAAGGGCGGCAGCGTGATCGAGGCGGTCACCTATCGCCTCGGCGACCACACCACCGCCGACGATGCGCGCCGTTACCGCGGCGAGCAGGAAGTGAAGGACGGTTGGGAAAAAGAACCGATGAAGCGCCTGCGCAACTGGCTGGTGGCCAAGGGCGTGTGGGACGACGCGAAGGAAGAGGCCTGGAAGGCCGAGTGCGACGAGTGGATGGACAACGAGGTGAATGCCTACCTCGAGACCAAGACGCAACCGGTCTCGGCAATGTTCGACTACATCTTCGCCGAAGTCCCCGCCGATCTCGCCAAGCAGCGCGATTACGTCCTCTCGCTTGAAACAAAGGGCCACTGAGTCATGGCACAAATCACTCTTATCGAAGCGGTCACCCAGGCACTCGCCTATGAAATGGCCCATGACGACAGCGTCGTGGTGCTGGGCGAGGACGTCGGCGTCAACGGTGGCGTGTTCCGCGCCACTCAGGGCCTGCAGGAAAAATTCGGCGAACTGCGCGTGCTCGACACGCCGCTGGACGAAACCACCATCGCCGGTGTCACCGTCGGTCTCGCCGTGCAGGGCATGAAGCCGGTCGCCGAGGCGCAGTTCGAAGGCTTCATCTATCCGATGATGGAGCAGATCGCCTGCCACGCCGCTCGCATGCGCAACCGTACCCGTGGCCGCCTCACCGTACCGGCGGTGTTCCGCGCGCCCTGGGGTGGCGGCATCCGCGCACCGGAGCATCACTCCGAAGCGAACGAGCACCTGTTCACCAACATCCCCGGCCTGCGCGTGGTGATGCCGTCCTCGCCGGCACGTGCCTACGGTCTCTTGCTCGCCGCGATCCGCGGTCCGGATCCGGTGATGTTCTTCGAACCCAAGCGCATCTACCGCCAG
>DASZCB010000702.1:0-1879 GCA_035943575.1 Rhodanobacter sp.
GACGATATTACCCTTCGCATCATCGTTGCTGTAATTTTGATGATGATCGGTATTGCGATTGTCGATGCCGGTAAATTCAAGAATGTGCTTATCGGTGATGTTCCAGTCCAGCTTGAGAATGCCGGAAGGGGAATGGTTCCAATTGTAGCTGCTCGTTTCCTTGCCGTAGTTGCTCCACGAATGAGCCTCACCCTGCAGCATCGCGAACACGAACAGCTTGTCTTTCACCAGCGGGCCGCTGACATAGACGTTGGACTGCAGTTCCTTTTCCTTATTCGCCTGATCGAACTTGTAATAGTCGCCGGGATAACGGCGATCGAGCGCGTTCGGCGCCTGTTCGCGCGCGAAATCCGGTGTCCACATCGCCATGGCACCGTAATGCCATTGATTGGTACCACGCTCGGTGACCAGGCTGATCACGCCACCGAGTGAACGGCCGTATTCCGCACCGTAGCCACCGGTCTTGACCTGCTCCTCGGCCACCGCGTTGAACGGCAGCGATGCGTAGGACAGGAAGTTACGGATATTGGTGACGTCGAAACCGTTGATGTAGTAGGCGTTCTCCGCCGCAGAAGCACCACCGAAGGACGGCGTGCCAAAAGCAGAGTCAGCTTTCACGGTACCTGGTGCCAGCAGGGCAACGGCGGTCGTGTTACGCGCGACTGGCAGATTCGCCAACTGCTCCTTGGAGAACACGGTGGTCGACTCCACCGAGGACACGTCAATCGGATTGATCGCATTGCCCTGCACCTGGATCGTGGCCAAGGTGCTCGCATTGGTGCCGGTGAAGTCAACATGACTACCGGTACCGACCGTGACGTGCACATTGTGCGATTCACCCTCTGCACTCACGCGGTAATCGCCGGTCGGCAACTGCGGCAGCGAGTAGCGACCATCCGATCCAACCGTGATCTCGCGTTTACTACCGGTGCCGACGTTCTCGATGGTGATAGTGGAACCGCTCTTGGCGTCACCGAAAATCGAGCCGTTGGCCGACTGCGCATGGATGCCCATCGACATCGAGCCAAGACAGATGCCCAGCGCCGCAGCAAGTGTCGAACGCTTGAATGCGGCGCGCTGTGGCCGCGAAAGCGAATGCTTCATGTAGTTAGTTTCCCCAAAATTTAGATGCGCCTGCGCCAGAACGACGCAGACCCCCGATCGCGCGACGCAATGCGCCACGCAATGACAACGTCTGAATTGATCGAACGCGCGGATGGCACTGACGGCTGTCACAGCCCTCAGCCGACGAACTTCCCCAAGTTCGCCGAATCCAGCATCGCCGATGTCATCCCCATGACCTTCGGCACTCCCTGTGCCGCCATTCATAACAATCAGGTAACAAGTCGTCAATAGGGATTTTTGAGAGGCGCCACGTAAAGCTAGATCTATACCTGGGCGGATGGACTACCGCGGTGCTGACAGCCACTTGCCGGCGTTGTTCAGGCGCTGCCGCCATGTGCGCAAGCCACGCACGATCCGCGGCAGCATCCAGCACATCAGCAGCACGAACAGTCCGAGCAGGATCAGCAGCACGAGTGGATGCTGCCACATCAGATACAACCCGCCGAGCCAGCTGACGTCCTCGCCCACGCTGGCACCCCAGTTGCTGAAAGGCTCGGGCGAGGTATTGATCAGTGCGCGCGTGCCAGCCTTGGTCAGATGCGTGCCGGCCACCAGCGCACCACCGAGCAGGGCCGCCGCGAATTGCGCACCTGCGCCGGAATCCTTGAACACGCCCCACGCCAGCAAGGTGCCGATCGGGATGCGGATGAAGGTATGCACCGCATCCCAGACGCTGTCGAAGGCCGGCACCTTGTCGGCGAGGAACTCGCACAGCATCAGCACGCCGGATACCGCCAGCACCCAGGTATCGGTC
>DASZCB010000703.1:0-6551 GCA_035943575.1 Rhodanobacter sp.
ATGAAAAGAGAGGCCGATGAGGCTCGCCGTCAATCCGAGATTTCTGCCGAGCTGGAGAGAAGGCTGAGAAACAGCGAGGCGTTCCTCGATCGGACGGGACGTGTGGCGGGTGTGGGCGGATGGGAGTTCAACGTAGCCACGGGCGAACTACTCTGGTCCGATGAAACATGTCGCATTTACGATAGACCGACGGGTCATAAACCGACCTTGGATGAGGCGCTCAACTACTACTCACCCGAAGCACGGGGAGCTATTCAGGCTACCTGGGAAAAGGGCTTGGCAACGGGTGAGGGCTGGGATCTCGAGCTGCCTCTTGTTACGGCCAAAGGCAGAAAGATATGGGTGCGTGCTGTTGGCTCGACGGAGTTTCGTGATGGCCATCCGTATCGTCTGGTTGGAGCGTTCCAAGACGTCACCGTCCGTCGCCGCGTTGTAGCCTCTCTCGAATCCAGTGAGCGAAGGTTTCGGAAACTCTTTCAATATAGTCTTGGCCTCATCTGCACGCATGACCTGAGCGGAACTTTGTTGTCCGTGAACCCCGCTGCTGCAACGTCCTTGGGCTACAGCATGGCCGAGCTTCTTGGTTCATCGCTGGATTCTCTAATGCCCTCGTCGCGACAGGGCGACTTTCAGAAGTACTTGGTAAGAATCAAGGATCGCCATGTCGACTCTGGATTAATGGAGCTTATCGCGAAAGATGGTTCTACCAGGTACTGGCAGTACCACAACGTACTGGATGAAGAGAATGAGGACCCTTACGTGCTTGGTCACGCCCAAGATGTAACGGAGCAGCATAGGTACGAGAAAACGCTGTTGGAATGGTCCGTGCACGATCCGCTCACCGGCGCATTCAACAGGCGGTATCTTGGCAAGGTCGAGCGATCCCTAAGAGATGCGCCGGCCTGGTCATGTATCGCGATTGATCTCGATCACTTCAAAGAGATCAACGACACGCACGGTCACCAGCGTGGCGATGAGGTTCTCGTCGAGGTGGTCAATTTCCTGAGCTCGTGTATTGGGAAAGACGACATCATCGTTCGAATGGGCGGAGACGAATTTATCGTTATCGTGAAGGACGCAGCACTGCTGACCGGCTTGTTGACCACGCTGGAAACGAGGAGTTCGAGTGCATCTATCCGCCTTTCACTGGGGTCCGCAACGAGCACGGATGGCGAGCCGCTCGACAGCGTCATTGCACGTGCGGACAAAGGCCTTTATGCCACGCGGGCGATAGTCAGGAAAAAGGTACGGCCCGGAATCACGCAAGCACAGGATGAGATGGCAAAGCGCTAATAGATGCACAAAGTCCGCGCGATTGAACTCTCATGCGCACGGAGTTTGGTGGGCTGAACAACACCCATTTTGGAGTTCTTCTCTCCCTGCTCTGCCCGATCCCTGGTTGGCGATGGATCAGTACAAATAAGTGCATCAAGCCGATCGCCTCACGGCGCGATCGGCAGCACTAGGGCGATCTTGTGCGGACGGGGCGAGTAATACGGCATGCGTAGGTGGCGACCATCAGGATCAAATTGCAGTGGGCGCGCGCCCGCTGGCGTCAGCGTCGAAAAATGCTGTTCGAGGTAAGACCGAAAAGCGGTCGACGACAGGCTGGCCTCGCCTGCCAGCAGCAGTCGCGTCAAACGTAGACCTGCCGCATAGTCTTCATTGCGATTCATATATGTCGCGTAATCAGGTGACGCTATCCGCGCCAGGATGACGCCGATAGGATTGGCTACCGCATCGAAAACATCGTAGCGAACGATGGGCGCCTGCGCGGTCGACAGCTTGCGGTCGGCCAGCATCGCCTCGCGCACATCGGCCTGGCACGACCAGGCGTAGTGCGGTGCGATCAGACGATGTATGCCTTGCATATCGACCGTTGCGCGCAGCCACCACCGCTTCAATCCGCTGGCTCTGGCCGGATCAACCGTCGCCGTGCCCGCCAACACCCACGCGAATTCGTGCTGCATCGGCGCGCACATGTCGACATCCGCCAAAGTGACGGGCGCAAAGGCCTCCGTGCAGCTCGCCGGCACGGCCTGATCAACGGGCAGCTCAGTGAGCATGCCGGCAAACAGACGCTCAGCCGCATCCATCCAGCCGACCATGAGCATCGCGCCGATCAGCGAGTTGGTATGTGCATGCAGTTGCCTGATCACTTGCGCATTGCGGCATATCGCGGTCAGCCCCCGCTCGCGCTGTCCATCGACAAAGTCCAGCGCTGCCGAGGTTCGCAGCAAATCCTCAGACGGTAGGAACGCAGGCTGTGGAGCGTAGGGACTGAACGGCGTGTCCTCCCACAGATAATCCTCGGGCGTGATGCTGCGCAGCCGTGCCAGTCGCGTGGCCTGTTGTGCCAGCACCGCGCGCAGCGACGCCGCCTGTCCACGGACCTTGCCGAGGCAATCGGCATCGGCACTATGGCACAGCAGTGCCCGATCGCCCGGACTGATCGGTGGCAGCTTCGGGTGATCCTTCGCGACGAGGGCGTCGTACGCCAGCGTCGATGGCGCGTCGGGGCGTATGCGGCTGGTCCAGTCGATCAGATGCTGGCGTTCCCGTGCATACACGCTGTCGATGGCGTTGGCAGGCAGGTCGTAATCCAGCAACCAGAACGTCGCCCAGGCGTTGTGACCTTGCGTGGGCCGGTGATCCTGCTGCAGCAGCGCCAGCGCGCGGGCTTGCGCATCACTCGGCGGACGCAGACGTCCCCATGCAATGCCTCCGATCAACGCCAGCAGGATGGTGGCAACAATCCATGCGATTCCTTTCAACCAGCGGCGCATACCCTTCCCCTGAGTTATCCGTATCCGGATTCTAGCGGCGTCGCCAAACGACAACGGGCGCCGAGGCGCCCGTTGTTTTCAACCTTGCGTTATCTACGCCATTACAGCCCGTAATACATCTGGAACTCGATCGGGTGGGTGCTGGCGCGGTAGCGGGTGACTTCCTTCATCTTCACCTCGATGTAGGCGTCGATGAAGTCGTCGGTGAACACGCCGCCGGCTTTCAGGAACTCGCGATCCTTGTCCAGCGCTTCCAGTGCGGCGTCGAGGCTGGAGCACACCTGCGGGATGTTCTTTTCCTCTTCCGGCGGCAAGTCGTAAAGATCCTTGTCGGCCGGTGCGCCCGGGTCGATCTTGTTGATGATGCCGTCGAGGCCGGCCATCATCAGCGCGGTGAACACCAGGTAGCCGGAGTTCATCGGATCGGGGAAGCGCACTTCGATGCGGCGGCCCTTCGGGCTGGCCACGTACGGAATGCGGCAGCTCGCGGAACGATTCCGCGCGGAGTACGCCAACATCACCGGCGCCTCGAAGCCCGGCACAAGGCGCTTGTAGCTGTTGGTGGTGGAGTTGGCGAACGCGTTGATCGCGCGGGCGTGCTTGAAGATGCCGCCGATGTACCACAACGCTATCTGCGACAGGCCGCCGTACAGGTCGCCGGCGAACAGGTTCTCGCCGTTCTTGGCCAACGACTGGTGCACGTGCATGCCGCTGCCGTTGTCACCGACCACCGGCTTGGCCATGAACGTCACCGTCTTGCCGTTCTGGTGCGCCACGTTCTTGATGACGTACTTCATCGTCATCAGCTCGTCGGCCTTCTTCACCAGCGTGTTGAACTTGACGCCGATCTCGCACTGGCCGGCGTTCGCCACTTCGTGGTGATGCACTTCGACCACCTGACCGAGCGACTCCAGCACCTTGCACATGTCGGCGCGCAGATCACCGAGCGAATCGACCGGGCTGACCGGGAAGTAGCCGCCCTTCACCCCCGGACGGTGGCCGGTGTTGTTGCCGTCGTACTTGTAGCGTGACGACCACGCCGCCTCTTCGGAACCGATTTCGTAGAACACGCGGCCCATGTCGTTCTGCCAGCGCACCGAGTCGAAGATGAAGAACTCGGGCTCCGGTCCGAAGAACGCGGTGTCGGCGATGCCGGTGGATTTCAGGAACGCCTCGCCGCGCTTGGCGATCGAGCGGGGGTCGCGGCCGTACGCCTGCATGGTGCTCGGCTCCAGCACATCGCAATGCAGGATCAGTTGCACGTGCGAGCTGAACGGGTCGAGGTGCGCGGTGGCCGGATCGGGCATCAGCACCATGTCCGATTCGTTGATGCCCTTCCAGCCGGTGATCGAGGAACCGTCGAACATCTTGCCGTCCTCAAACGTCGACTCGTCGATCGCGTGGGCCGGGAAACTGACGTGGTGATGCACGCCGAGCATGTCGGCAAAGCGGAAGTCGACGAACTCGACCTCGTGTTCCTGGATCAGATCGAGCACTTTGTTGGCGGACATGGCGAAGCCTCTGAGGGATAGGGAATAACGCTGTTTAGCAAGCCCTGTGCCACGACGTGAAAGCGTTGGTGCACATGGAATGGAAGGATCATGGCGTGTCTGCAAGCCAGCACGATAGCACCATCAGAAAGCCTGTCTCGATCATGTTTTGCACTGTAATGGTGCTTCTAGACGCCACCGTGACATTGCTACACCCCGCCAGCGTACGGCCATCCTTTGCGCCTGCATTGCCCGTAAGCTATGCCGCTTCCAGCCGGTTGTCTGCCCTGCCGGCGCGATCCAACCTTCCATCGGAACCATACCGTGACCGATCTGCTTCACGTCATCCTGCTCGGCATCATCGAAGGCATCACCGAATTCCTGCCGATTTCCAGCACCGGCCATCTGCTGATCGCCGAGAAATTCGGTCTCGGTGAACGCTCGGAACTGTTCAATGTCGGCATCCAGGCCGGCGCGATTCTGGCGGTCACGCTGATCTACTGGTCGCGCATCTGGCAGTTGTTCACGCAGTGGCGCGACCCGGTCAACCGCGATTATCTGCTCAAACTGTTCGTTGCATTCATGATCACCGCGGTGCTTGGACTGGTGGTGACCCACTACGGCTTCAAGTTGCCCGAGAAGGTGACCCCGATCGCGTGGGCGCTGGTGATTGGCGGCTTCTGGATGCTCGGTGCGGAAGCACTGGCCGCACGCCAGGTGGATCGCACCCAAGTGACCTGGCGCGTGGCGGTCCTGGTCGGCATCGCGCAGATGGTGGCTGGCGTCTTCCCGGGCACCTCGCGCTCGGGCGCAACGATCTTCACCGCCATGCTCGCCGGTACCAGCAATCGCGCGGCGGCCACGGAGTTCGCTTTTCTGGTCGGCATCCCGACCATGTACGCCGCGACCGGCTACGAGCTGCTAAAGGTGCTCAAGAGCGGCGGCGCCGCGCACGAGGACTGGACCGCACTGATCGTCGGCTTCGTGGTCTCGCTGATCGTCGGCTTCATCGCGGTGAAGTGGCTGCTCGGCTACATCCGCAGCCACCGTTTCACCGCATTTGCGATCTACCGCATCGTACTTGGCGTGGCGCTGCTGTTGCTGGTGCCGGCCGGCGCGTGAACCTTGTCTCCCGCCGTTAGCTTGCGGCGGCGGGAGAATCTCAGGCAACGGCAGCGATCCGCTGCTCGCCTCGCTCGGCCTTTTCGGCGTTGACCCGTGCGGTGATCTTGCATTGCGGTGAGCTGGTGCGCTGGAACAGTTCGCTGATCCAGCCGATGAAGGCTTGTACCCGTGCCGACAGGTGCCGTTTCTGCGGATAGACGATCCACAGCGGCGAACCGGTGGAGATCGTGTCGGTCATCACGATCTCCAGCTGGCCTTTGGCCAGCGCCGTGGCGGCGAGGCAATGCGGGATCTGGATGATGCCGAGTCCGGCGACCGCCGCCTGGATCACCGACTCGCCATCGTTGATCAGCATGTGCGCATCGATATCCAGCCCGACGCGTCCGCTCGGCGTGTCGAACTGCCACTGGTACGGCTTACCGGAGCTTGGAAAGACGTAGTTGATGCAGCGGTGCTGACGCAGATCCTCAATGCTGCGGGGCGCACCGTGCCTGCGCAGATAGTCAGGCGAGGCACACAGCACGTTGTTGAAGTAGCCGAGCTTGCGCGCGATCAGATTGGAATCGGCCAGCTCGCCCATGCGGATGGCGCAGTCGTAGCCTTCCTCGTTGAGGTCGAAGTGGTAGTCGCACATCGCCAGTTCGAGTCGGATATCCGGATAGCGCTGCTCGAACTCGGCCAGGTTCGGGATCAATGCGGCACGGCCGATCGCCGAGTGCATAGCGATCCGCAACTTGCCGACCGGTTGGCTACGCGCCTGCCCCATCGCCTCGGTCGCCTCGGCCAGATCGGCAAGAATCTCCTTGCAACGTGCATGGAATGAGGCCCCATCGTCGGTCAACCGCAGCGATCGGGTCGAACGGAACAGCAGTCGCGCCCCGAGCTGGGTCTCCAGCCGCGCCACGGCCCGGCTGACCCCGGACGGGGTCATCCCCAGCTGCGCGGCAGCGGCGGCGAAACTCTTGGCCTCGACCACCCGCACGAAGGTCGAAATTGCTGAAAAATCTTCCACTGCCTGGATTCCTGACCGATTCGTGATTGCGAGTCATGAGTGTAGTGCGCAAGAAACGGATTTTCTATACCGTTAAGTACACCTATTCTCTCGACCCTTCGCCGGGCGACCTGCGCCCGACCAACATGGTTCTGGGAG
>DASZCB010000704.1:0-2071 GCA_035943575.1 Rhodanobacter sp.
CATGAGGAGGTGGAGAAAACCCTGATCGACCAGCTCGGCCTGCATTATCTGCATGCCCATCAGATTGCCACCCGTGCCGAAGAGGCAGCGGTTAATGCGGAGCGCATCACCTGGGCGGCCTATGACCGCTTCATGCAGAAGTACGTGAAGTCGATCGGTGACGAGCGCTTGACCAAGGTGCCTGCGGATCTGGATCTGAAGCCGTATCGCGACTATCACGACTATGACCTGATGCAGCGGATGCTTCAGCACATTGATCGCCAGCCTGGCATCGGCGTAAAGATGCGGGCCGAACTGAAGGTCTATGCCGATGCATTCCACGAAGAACATCGCGTTGAAAAGCGTCATCTGATCGGCAGCGCCACCAGTTCGCGCAAGGGGAAGGGTGCAGGCAAACCGGCCGTGGCGAAAAAAGCAACCACGAAAAAGACGGCAGCGGTCAACGGCAAACCCCGGCGGTCGTCAACGCCAGCGTGAATACCTGTGCGCCGCCGGTATCGGCGACGCACGGGGTGCACGCCATCCGTCAATACAATACGCGGGTGCGCAAGGTGCCCGGAATCGCTGCCAGCTTCTCCTTCAGCGTCGTGGCCTGCGTGGTGTCTGCGGTAACGTCGATTACCACGTAACCGACTTCCGCATCAGTCTGCAGGAACTGCGCGTCGATGTTGATGTTGCCGGCCGAGAACAATTCGTTGATGCGTGACAGCATGCCTGGCACGTTGCGATGTATGTGCAGCAGGCGGCGGCTGTGCGGGTGTTCGGGCAGGGTGACTTCGGGGAAGTTCACCGCTGAGAGGGTGGAGCCGTTGTCGCTGTAGCGGATCAGCTTGCTGGCGACCTCGATGCCGATATTGTCCTGCGCCTCCAGTGTGCTGCCGCCGATATGCGGAGTCAGGATCACGTTGTCCATGCCGATCAGCGGCGAGACGAAGGCGTCGTCGTTGCCTTTCGGTTCGAGCGGGAAGACATCGACCGCAGCGCCAGCCAGGTGGCCGTCATGCAGTGCTGCAGCGAGTGCGTCGATGTCCACCACGCTGCCGCGTGAGGCGTTGATCAGCATGGCGCCGGCACGCATCTTCGCCAGCTGCTCGCGACGGATCATCAACTGCGTGGCCGGCGTTTCCGGCACGTGCAGGGTGACCACGTCGGCGCGTTCCAGCAGTTCGTCCAGGCTGGAAACCGCGCGCGCATTGCCCAGCGACAACTTGGTTTCGATGTCGTGGAAGATCACCCGCATGCCGAGGCTCTCGGCCAGCACGCCGACCTGGGTGCCGATGTGGCCGTATCCCACAATGCCCAGCACCTTGTCGCGCGTCTCGTAACTACCGGCGGCGGATTTGGTCCAGCCGCCGCGATGGCACAGCGCGTTCTTCTGCGGGATACCGCGCAAAAGCATGATCGCCTCGGCGATCACCAGTTCGGCCACGCTGCGCGTGTTGGAGTAGGGCGCGTTGAATACCGGCACGCCGAGCTTGCGCGCCGCGTCGAGATCCACCTGGTTGGTGCCGATGCAGAAGCAGCCTACCGCGATCAGTCGCTTGGCCTGCGCCAGCACGTCTGGCGTGAGCTGCGTACGCGAGCGGATGCCGACGATGTGCGCGTCACTGATGCGCTGTTTGAGCTCGTCTTCCGGTAGCGATTTCGCGTGCACTTCGACCTGGCTGTAGCCGGCGCGCTTGAAATTCTCGACCGCACTGGCGCTTACGCCCTCCAGCAGCAACACCTTGATGTCTTGGCGGGGGAAGGAGGTTTGCATGCGTCGGCCTGGGCAAGGAAGAGCCCTTACTATGCCAGAGCCGGAGGCGATTTGCGGCGCTGCAGCACTGGACGCAGCGCGACGCGGCTGGCAGGCTGCGGGAATACCCTGGAGCCCAGCATGTCCGACCCCCGCCTTGCCGAACTGTCCCGTCGGCTGCCCGATCTGCGTCTGCTCACTGCGCCCGGCGATCTGGAACATTACGGCCGCGACTGGACGCGCCGCTGGGCGCCGGCGCCGCTGGCGATCGCGTTGCCGGTGAGCATCGAGGAAGTGCAGGTCATCGTGCGCTGGGCCAACGAACAACAGGTG
>DASZCB010000705.1:0-3245 GCA_035943575.1 Rhodanobacter sp.
CTCAGGACATTCGTGCCCGTGCAGAACGACCTTCAGTCATGCAGGTCGACTACCGAATTGGGCGTTTGTAGTCGACGGGATCGTCGAATCGCCGCCGGTTTCGTGGCTTGTAAATTAGTTACTTATGAGCCAGATGCCCTAATTTTGGCTTTATCCGGGCACGTCCCAGACGCGCGTAAAGTCCACAAGATGACAGATAGTTGCGTTACGCTTTTGTGTCCCACAGCCAATTGAGGAAATGCTTGGTGACCAGCCCCCTGCAGAATCTGATCGACAGCAATCGCCGCTGGGCTGAAAGGTTAAGCCACGACGATCGGCAATTTTTTGCCCGCCTGGCCACGCAGCAATCACCGAAGTATCTGTGGATCGGCTGCGCTGATTCGCGCGTACCCGCCACGCAGATTGTGGATCTGCCGCCTGGCGAGATTTTTGTGCAACGTAATGTTGCCAACGTCGTTTCGCACACCGATCTCAATTGCCTCAGCACCATTCAATTCGCAGTAGATGCGCTGAAGGTAGAACACATTATCGTGGTCGGCCATTACGGTTGCGGTGGCGTGCAGGCAGTGCTGGACCAACGTCGTCTTGGCTTGGTCGACAACTGGCTGCGTCATGTCGGCGACGTAGCCCACAAACACACGGATGTCCTTTCCGTGCTCGCCACGGCGTCAGACCGCAACACTCGTCTGTGCGAGCTCAACGCTATCGAGCAAGCCGTCAACGTCTGTCAGACCACGACCGTGATTGATGCCTGGGAGCGCGGCCAGAAATTGGCTGTGCATGCTTGGTGCTATAGCCTGACCAACGGACATATGCACGACCTGGGCATGCATGTCACGGCCCGCAAGGCATTGTGGTCGAGCTACAGCGAAGCGATCCGTCACGTCACTCAACATACTGGAGAACCCCGATGACCGATGGCGCTTTTTTCTGCGCCGCACTCATGCCAGTAACGTATTGTCATTATGGACGATGGTGCACCATTCGAAGTGAGTTAGTGCCCTCCGCTATGATCAGCGCAACCCGTAGTTAACGCTACAGACCGACAGGAGATTCGCGATTGAGAACGATGATTTCGATCCGAACACCTGATGACTGGCATGTTCATCTTCGCGATGGGGCTCAGCTTGTGCAGACCGTTGCAGCGACGGCGCGCTGCTTCGAGCGCGCTATTGTGATGCCAAATCTCGTTCCGCCGATCTGTACCGTTGATTCCGCCCGCCAATACCGGAACCGCATTCGCTCTGCAATCCCATCAGGAGCGTCGTTCCATCCTCTCATGACCTGCTATCTCACCGATTGCACCGATCCCGGTGAAGTGGCGGCGGGTTACTCAGGCGGTATTTTTGCGGCCTGCAAGCTCTATCCAGCCCATGCTACGACCCATGCGGAAAATGGAGTGACCGATGTTCGCCGAATTCATCCGGTACTGGCAACGATGGAAGAGATCGGCATGCCGCTGCTTATCCACGGTGAGGTAACCGATGCCGATGTGGATGTGTTCGATCGCGAGGCGGTCTTCATTGAGCGTGTGCTTACCCGCATCGTTCGGGACTTTCCTGGGCTTAAGGTCGTGCTAGAGCACATCACCACCGCTGATGCGGCTGATTTCATTCGGGAAGGCCCCGAGCAGGTGGTCGCAACGATTACGCCGCATCACCTGATGATCAATCGCAACGCAATGTTCGAGCGCGGATTCCGCCCGCACGCTTATTGCCTGCCGGTGGCCAAGCGTGAAAAGCATCGCAAGGCTCTTCGTAAAGCGGCAACCTCTGGCTTGCCGAGATTCTTTCTCGGGACGGATTCCGCACCCCATCCGCGCACGATGAAGGAATCCGCTTGCGGCTGTGCAGGGATATTCAATGCGCCAGTCGCGCTCGAAGTGTATGCCCAGGTGTTCGATGAGGAAGGCGCGCTCAATCGTCTTGAGGCCTTTGCCTCAGAGTACGGATCACGCTTCTATGGCCTCGCCCCGAACCTTGGCAGCGTCACGCTGACGCGCAGTCCGTGGCTGGTGCCCGATGTGGTCGAAATCGGTGGGCAAGCTGTGGTGCCTTTCCTTGCCGGAGAAATTTTGGAGTGGCGCCTCGAAACGAACAGAAGCCCCCGTTTGCAGGAACTCGCACCATGAGCGACGAGCACGATATCGATCGCTGCGTCAGCCTACTCGCCTGTGGCGGAGTGGTGGCAATCCCCACCGAAACCGTCTATGGCCTCGCGGCCGATGCCTCGGATGAGCAGGCTGTGTTGAAGGTCTTTGCCATCAAACAGAGACCGCTCAATCACCCTCTGATCGTCCATTTGGGGGACGCAGGCTGGCTCGGTGACTGGACTTGCGACATCCCCGAGTCAGCTCGCATCCTTGCACAGGCGTTCTGGCCAGGCCCGCTTACATTAGTGCTGAATCGCCATCCGGGCGTTCTGCCCGTCGTCACCGGCGGGCAAGACAGCGTCGCCGTGCGTGTTCCCGATCATGCGCTGACGCTACGCCTGATCCGCGCGCTCGGCCGGCCCGTGGTGGCACCCTCGGCTAACCGCTTCACCCGGCTGAGCCCGACCAGTGCCACGGACGTGCGCGAGGAGTTGGGTGCTGCGGTTGACTTCGTCTTGGATGGCGGCCCCTGTCGGCTTGGCCTTGAGTCAACGATTATTGATCTGCGCGCCGGCACTGCGAAGCTGCTGCGCCCGGGCGCCATCCCTGCCGAACGGATCGAAGACACACTCCATGAACCGCTGGTCAGGGGCGAGAGCGCAGCGCGCGTACCCGGTCAACATCCTCTTCATTACTCACCCAGCGCCGGCGTTTCCGTGATCCCCCTGGAGGACCTGTATTCCCGAGCGGTTTCGTTGTCCAGGGAAGGCCTGCGGGTCGGCGTACTATTACCTCCGGACATCACTTGCACGGACCTGTCCTCAGAGGTGCGCATCGTGTCCATTAAGGTGCCAGCAGCGATCGAAGACTACGCATCCTCCCTCTATCGGTTCCTACGCTCATTCGATCAGCAGGGTTGCGACATCATCCTGGCTAGCCTTCCCGATGCGCATGGACTCGGAGCAGCGCTGCGCGACCGACTATTGCGGGCGGCCGGACCAAGGGCGTAATGCGGTGTATCACTGTTGATTTCCGCCGATAACTGAGCCGGGTTTGGAGTGAACCCCTCTGGCTGGACCAGCAGGGAAAGCTGAACTGATACGCTGGCTGTGCCTTCATCGAAGGAGAAGGTCCATGTCATCCAGAGGTCCGT
>DASZCB010000706.1:0-2377 GCA_035943575.1 Rhodanobacter sp.
GCGGCGCACCACGCAGGCGGACTCGGGCGGAAGCCGAAGGCCTGGATCACCACGTCGGCGCGCAGTTCGGTCTCGCTGCCCTCGACATTGCGTGGACGTGGACGACCATCGCCATGGTCGACCAGTTCGGTGGTCGCCACACGTACTGCGCGCACTTTTCCCAGCTCACCACGCAGTTCCAGCGGCTGACGATGAAACAGGAAATTGACGCCTTCCTCGCGGCTATAGCCCACCTCGCGGCGCGAGCCGGGCATGCTCGCCTCGTCGCGCCGATAGACACAGGTAACCGAGGCGGCACCGAGGCGGATCGCGGTGCGATTGCAGTCCATGCCGGTGTCGCCGCCGCCGAGCACGACGACATGCTTGCCGTTGAGATCGAGTGCGGGCGGTACCGGCAGATCGTCGAGCAGGCGGTTCGCATTCGCGATCAGAAACGGCAGCGCATCATGCACACCCTCCAGTTCACACCCCGGCAATTCACCGTCGACAAAGGTATAGGCGCCGGTGCCGATAAACACCGCGTCGTAGCCTTCCAGCAGTTGCTCGAACGCGATGTCACGACCGATCTCCACACCGAGATGGAATCGTACGCCCATCCCTTCCAGCACTTCGCGACGGGTGCGCACGACGGCCTTGTCCAGCTTGAACGGCGGAATGCCGAACGTGAGCAGGCCGCCGATCTCGCGCTGGCGATCGAACACATCCACCGCGATACCGGCGCGGCGAAGGCGATCCGCACATGACAATCCTGCCGGGCCGGCACCGACCACCGCCACGCGACGGCCGGTTTCGACCACGCCCGAGAGATCCGGCCGCCAGCCCTGGCGGAACGCCTCGTCGGTGATCGAGCGCTCGATGCTGCCGATCGTCACCGAACCGAAACCACCTTGTTCCAGCGTGCAGGCGCCTTCGCACAGGCGATCCTGCGGGCACACGCGGCCGCAGATTTCCGGCAGCGGATTGGTCTCGTGCATCAGGGTCGCGGCTTCAAACAGACGTCCATCCTGCACCAATTTCAGCCAGTCCGGAATGTAGTTGTGCACCGGGCAAGCGTGCTCGCAATACGGATTGCCGCAATCGAGACAACGCTCGGCCTGACCCACGGAAGCCACCGGCGCGAAGTCGCCGCTGATCTCGCCGTAGCCGAGCACGCGGATCGCCACCGGCACAGCCTTGGGCGGCTGCCGCGGCAAATCGAGGAAGCGGAACAGCTTGTCGCTCATGCCGCCCTCCGCAATTCGTCGGCCAGTGCGGCCAGGCTCGCCGCCTTCGGCTTGACCAGCCAGAAACGCTGAAGCAACCCCCGGAAATCGCCCAGCAGACGACGTGCCCAGGCGCTGCCGGTGAGCTCGGCGTGGCGAGCGATCAGCCCGCGCAGATGCTGCATGTAGTGCTCCATGCCTTCCGGCGATATCCGCACGATGTCGACCAGTTCGTGGTTGTAGCAATCGACGAACGCGCGCTCGAGATCGAGCACATAGGCGAAGCCGCCGGTCATGCCGGCGCCGAAGTTCAGCCCGCACGAGCCGAGTACGGCGACTACGCCGCCGGTCATGTATTCGCAGCAGTGGTCGCCAGCACCTTCGATCACCGCCAGCGCACCGGAGTTGCGCACAGCGAAGCGCTCGCCCGCGCGTCCCGCGGCAAACAACTCGCCACCGGTGGCACCGTACAAACATGTGTTGCCGATAATCGACGCATCCTGGCTGGCGAACGGTGATTCCGGTGACGGTCGCAGCAGAATGCGACCACCGGTCATGCCCTTGCCGACGCCATCGTTCGCCTCGCCGCACAGGTCGATGTGCACGCCGCCGGCGTTCCACGCGCCCAGACTTTGCCCGGCGCTGCCTTCCAGCTGCAGGGTGATCGGCTCAAGCAGCCCTTGGTCACCCCAGCGCCGCGCCACGTCGCCGGATAGCCGCGCACCGATCGCACGATCGGTATTCGCGATCGCGTAGCGGAACGTGCCACCGCTGCCCAGCTCGACCAGCGGCGCGGCATCGACAGCAATGCGCGAAGCCAGTGCGGCGGGATCGCGCAGCGGGTTGCGCGCCACCGTGCAGGCGCTGTCGACCTCGACGCTCAAGCCATCGCTGGCGATCAATCGCGACAGGTCGAGCTGCTTCTGCACCGGCGTGCTTCCTTCGACCTGGCTCAGCAGATCGCTGCGACCGACCAGCTCACCGAGGCTGCGCACGCCCAGTTGTGCCAGATGACCGCGCACGTCCTCGGCGACGAAGCGGAAGTAGTTCATCACCATCTCGGGCAGGCCGATGAAGTACTCCTTGCGTAGCACTTCGTTCTGCGTGGCCACGCCGGTGGCACAGTTGTTGAGGTGGCAGATGCGCAGGTACTTGCAACCCAGCGCCACCATCGG
>DASZCB010000707.1:0-1690 GCA_035943575.1 Rhodanobacter sp.
ATCTTCAGCGCCTTCGTCGATTCGGCCAACCCAGGTAACCCGGTCTGGTTCAACGTGTACTGGTTGCTGGCCGTCGCTTGCGCGCTGGTGATCCTGCTGCTGGCCGGCAGTCGACTCGACGAGAGCGCCGCGCATGCGCACGGGCAAAATAATTCCTTCGCCGACTCCCTGATGGAGATGCTGCGGCTGTTCGTGCGGCCGCTGGTGTATGTATTCCTTGCCTCGGCGTTCCTGTACGTACTGATCGAACAGAGCTTCGGCACTTGGCTGCCCACTTTCAACAGCGAGATCCTGAAGCTGCCCAATGCCATGAGCATCCAGTTCGCCAGCATCCTCGCAGGCATGACTGCACTGGGCCGCATCGGGGCCGGCGTCGTGCTCAAGCGCGTGCGCTGGCATGTGCTTCTCAACGTGTGCGTGGTGGCCATGGGCGTGCTGGTCATGCTGGTGTTGCCGTTGGCGCGCGGCGTGCAGGCGCGGCCGGACGTCGGCTGGTTCAATGCGCCGGCCGCCGCCTACCTGATCCCCCTGCTCGGCCTACTGATGGCGCCGATCTACCCGGTGATCAATTCGGTCGCACTGAGCTCGCTGCCCAAGCCGATGCATGCGGCGATGACCGGGTTGATCGTGGTGTTCTCCGCGCTCGGCGGCACCATGGGTTCGTACATCACGGCACGGGTGTTCGCCAGCTTCGACGGCATCCACGCGTTCTATTTCTCGCTGCTGCCGATGAGCTTGATCCTGGTCACGCTGTTCTTCTTCAAGCGCGAGACCGATCGCGCTGCCGTCCTGGCCGCCTCGCCGGCGGAAGCGCTGCCATGAGCCTCGGCCACCGCGAGTTCCTTGTCGTCGGGTTTGCTGCCGGCGCGACTCGCACTGCATGCCGACCGCCGCACCACACCTTGCCCCGAGGAGCCATGCCGAGATGATTTCGCTACGCCACCACCTGCTTCCAGGCATCGCGCTAGCCCTGTTGCTGGCCAGTGCAGGTACTCGCGCAGCTGCCACCGACTCCAGCTTCCTGCTCACAGGTACCGCGGAAAATTTCGGCACCTATTTCCCAAGCTATCTGGCCAACGGCTACTTCTCCACGATGACCTCGGTGCGCGGCACCGAGGGCAACCGCGCGTACATGGTCGCATTCATGGACTACAAGCCCGGCGACATCGCGCGCCCTGCCGCGATTCCCGGCTGGAGCGAGATCGACTACAACCCCGGCGGCGGCTGGCTCAATTCGACCCGGCTGGGGGCGAACATTTTCACGGGCTACAAACAGACGCTGGACATGCATGGCGGCACGCTGTCGACCCGCTACCGCTTCGAGTACGCGAACAAGTCGACCGACGTCGAAGTCACCACCTTCGTCAGCCAGGCATCACCGCACCTGGCCGCGACCCGGCTTTCCATCACGCCGCAGTTCGACGGCAGCGTGCAGCTGACCTTCCCGATCCGGTTATGGTCGGAACACCAGCCGCGCTTTCCGATCGGCAGCATGAGCGGCGACGAGATGATTGCGGCAGTGATCGCTAGCGGCCAGACGCTGGACAACAAGCCGGTAGCCACGCCCGACCGCGCTGCCGTGTGGTACCCCGGCCACACCCGCGTGGCGGCCAACGACGGCGATGCCAAAGAGCTGACACTGTGGCTGGACGGCCAAGCCGAACACGGCCTGACGATGGCCGAAGCCGCA
>DASZCB010000708.1:0-2163 GCA_035943575.1 Rhodanobacter sp.
CGAACAGCCGACTGCGCTGGGTCGCGCCAGCCGCGAGCTGGTATGGCCGTCGCCCGCCGCTGCGCTCGCCCTGGCGCCGCTGGGGATCTGCCAACGCGATCTGGGCGAACTGCAGCGGGCCGCCTGAGTCAGCGACCTTGAAGAGCGACGGGATCACCGCATATCGGGCGGCGTATCATTGTCTTCTTTGCCGGAGCTCCCCATGTCCCTCGACAACACCACCCGCGAACGTATCGAAACCCTGCTCAAGGACCACCGCGTGGTGCTGTTCATGAAGGGCGACCGCCAGCAACCGATGTGCGGCTTCTCCGCCGCGGCTACCAACACGCTCAATGAGCTACTGCCCGAGTACCACACGGTCAACGTGCTGGACGACCCGGAGATCCGCGAAGGCATCAAGGCCTACGGCGAGTGGCCGACGATTCCGCAGCTGTACGTGGAAGGCGAACTGGTCGGCGGCGCCGACATCATCCGCCAGATGTACGGCAGTGGCGAGCTGCATACGCTGTTCGGCGTGACCGCGCCGGATCGCACGCCACCGCAGATCACCATCACCGACGCGGCTGCCGAAGCGATCCGCCAGGGCACCGCGAACGCGCAGGGTGTGGCGCTGCACCTGGAGATCGGCCCCGACCACAGCGCCGGCTTCCAGCTGGCCCCGGCCGGCGAACACGACATCGTGGCGCACGCGAACGGCCTGGAAGTGCACTTCGATCCAGCTAGCGCCCAGCGCGCCAAGGGCATCGTGATCGACTGGGTCTCCACCGTGCAGGGCGAAGGCCTGAGCCTGAAATTCCCTGGTGCGCAGGAGATCAAGTCACTCAACGTGCAGCAGCTGAAAGCACGCCTGGCCGCGAACGACATCACCCTGATCGACGTACGTCCGGCCCACGGCCGTGCCCAGGCCGCGCCGCTGGCGCAGGCACGGGTACTGGAAGACGAAGGCTACGAAAGCCTCGCCGCCCTGCCGAAAGACACCGCGCTCGCCTTCATCTGCCACCACGGCATCTCCAGTCGCGCCATGGCCGAACGCTTCGCCGCGCACGGCTTCAGCAACGTGCATAACGTGGAAGGTGGCATGGATGCATGGGCACGCGAAGTCGACGCCAGCGTGCCGCGTTACTGAACCGCTCGCGTCTTGACGACGTTTCGCCCGAACTGGTTCCCTCCGGGCAAGCGCAAGACCACCACTGCATAGACCCTGGACACGCCGAGCCATGAAGGGAAATCCGCCCCGCCCGTCGTTGCAGAATTCCGCGCGCGGCCTGTCGCCAACGGCGGCCCGTCTGCTGGCCGAAGCGGGCGCGGCGCTGGGTCGCATGAAGCTCGATGACGCCGAGCGCGCCTTGTTTGGCGTGCTAGCGCTGGCGCCGGACTGTGCGGAAGCCAATCGGTTAATGGGCGTCGCCTCCCAGATGCGCGGTGACCATGCTAGGGCCGTCGAGTTTCTTCACGACGCGCTCGCCGTCAATCCGGACGACGCCACCACGCATATGAACCTCGGCAGCGCACTTTACGAGACCGGCGCCACCGAAGACGCCCTCGCCAGCCTGCGGCGCGCCTGTGAACTGGCGCCTGGCATGGCGGCCGGCTGGTACAACCTTGGCAAGGCGCTGAAGCTGCAGTTCCAGTACGCAGCCGCCTGTGAGGCGCTGCGACGTGCGTTGAAACTCGATCCCACGCATGTGCTGTCACGCCTGTGCCTGGCTGACGCGCAGACCGGCTTGGGCGACATCGCCGAAGCGATCCGCAACTATCGCGAGGTGCTGCGCCGCCAGCCCGCGCAGGCGCAGGCATGGTTCTCGCTGGCTAACCTGAAGACCGCGCGGTTCGAGCCAGCCGACGTAGTCCATCTCCAGCGCGCGCTGCAACAGGCCGGCACGACCACCGACGCACGCATCTCGCTCGGATTCGCGCTCGCCAAGGCGCACGAGGACCAGGGCGACTACGCCGCCGCGTTCGAGGCGCTGCGACAAGCCAATATGTTGAAGCGCCGTACCGTGCCGTGGAATGGCGCCGCGGAACGCGCTCGCGTGGACGCGATCATGGCGGCGTTCGCCCTGCCCCTGCCCGCGCCGCTTGATCCGACCCTGGGCAAGGAAGTCATCTTCATCGTGAGCCTGCCGCGCTCGGGCACCACACTGACCGAGCAGATCCTCGCCT